>CADBRS010000090.1 GCA_902797125.1 uncultured Ruminococcus sp. | reverse complement strand
TTGTCTGTTTGAATGGGCAATGTAAAACCATATAATTCCTGGATGGCTTTTTGCAGCACCGTTGCCGCGTTATCCGCCGCCGTGCCGGATTCACATAAGATCGTGAAAGAATCATCCAATACAAGCCCTTCGAAAGACTCTTCTGTTTCGGACTCCGTTCCCGTTTGCTCCGTCTCGGACTGAGCGGGAACGGAATCGTCTGGATCCGTTTGGTTCGAGCAGCCCAGACATCCTATGCATAAAAGGATCAAAACTGCGAAACAAAGCAGGATCCATACGGGACATAGTAACCGGTTTGACCTATCTTTGGTAACTGTCATCATCTGATCGGCAAAAACTCCAGAATCGTATTTGCGCGAAACGGGACTTGCCGCCTCCTCTCTCTGAAAAACTAGGTGTCAGGATCAATTATCTTCCCAAATGCTCTTGACGATCCATTCGTCGTTGTTGGCCACGTCGAAGAATTCCTTGCTGTAGCCGTAATACATCAGTGCGAGAGGCGGTTCCCCGCTCTCTCCGTAGATCCGGGCTTCTCTTTGCGCGGGCATGGCGATGAAACCTGAGCCGTTGCTGTGTTCAGCGATCCATTCTATGGCGTATCTCAGGAATTCTTCCCGATACCAATCCGGCTGACTGCCGAACCAGGAGATCTCATCCATGCCCCAGATCCAGATGCTGCCCCGCGTCGGCTTGAAGAATTCGGTATAGTTTACCCCTCCGAAATTGTCCAGTTCGACCAGATAAGGCAATGCGTCGCATTCCCAGCCGCTGTAGGTCTTGCCGCCCAGGCTCTTGCCGTAGATCGAATCCAGATAGCCTTCCTCGAAGCAGGCCTCCTGAGGATTGTTCTCGGACGGGCCGTGAGCTTTTTGCCCGGGCAGTGGAGCCGGGCGTGAAGGATACATGTGAAAATCGAGCAGCAGATTCCCGTCGCTACCGGTGATCCCGTGGGTATGGGCATTCAGGAAAACGAAATGGCGGCGGGCATGTTCGGAGGCATATTCCCGGATCATGCCGACCAGATTTGTGTAGCATTCCCAATCCTCATCGTGCGCGCCGATCAGGTGGATCTGCCCCAGATGGAGCGCTTCGAATCCCGCATCGATGTAACGCGTGGCGCGGTAGTAGAAGAACATCTGCGTCTCTTCCTGAGTGATGTCAGGGACGCTCTGGTCGAACTCGCTCCACTGATTGACATACGTGCCGTCCGGGAAAAGCATATCCTTGTATTCGAAACATCTCTCTTCGGGCTCTTTGCCGAAAGCTTCGAAAACATAGGCCGGAACAGGGATATTATAAACGCCCCAGTACCAGACGTTTTCGAAAATGCACGCCTCGAACACGATATCCGGATCCGTCTCGTGCACTTCGTCTATGAAAGTTTTTTGGATGCCCCATTTGTCATCGTCTTCCTTGGTGAAGACCCAGGCGTCATTAGCCCTCGCGATGTATTTGGCACCGGTATTGTAAATATACTGCTTGATGTGATAGCCGTTCTGCCCGTCCCATTCGTCGATATTTCTGGAAGCGATCGTGACGGCTCTGGACAGATACTGGCAAAGCACTTCCTCAGACACTTTTCCGTCGAACTGGTAGGGCTCCTGCTTGGGCTCCTCCGTTTCCGTTTCATGGGGCAGTTCGGGAGTCTCCGATTCGACCTTCCCTTCCGTCTCCGTTTGAGTGGAAGACTCTCCGGCAGGCCCGGGAACGCTTCCGCACGACGCCAGCATACTGATGAGGATGGCGAATAGAATGATAATGGTCAATGATCTCTGCATACCTACAGAACCTCCTGAATGAACATCACATTTTAACAAGAATAATATGTTAATTTGATTATATCACAAAAAATGCCACGTGGGCATATCCAAGCCCGATCTTTACCCGCCCCGGGTCAAAAAACCGAAACATGTAAAAAGGCCGGGACGACCCGACCTTCTTACACTTGTTTTTTGTTTGAAATACAAAAGCGTTTCCCTGTATCCCGGACAGACCGGACTATGACGCCGGTTCGACGGCCACTGTGATCTTGGCCACATTGACGCCGAACATGCCGCACGTAAACTTGATATAGTTGTCTTTCCCGGGATTGAGATCGACCAGAACGGTGGATGTGGCCGTATAGTTGCTCCAGGAGCCGTTCCCTCTCATGGCCAGGAAATAGCCGTCCCCGGACGTGTCTCCGGAAGTATTGACCAATGAGGTGGCGCAGGTATCCTGTGAGGAATAATACACGGTGACCAAAGCTTTTCCGCCTTTGCCTCCGTCCACGCCGTTGACCTGGAACCAGGAACCTTCCTGATGCAGATTTTCGATCGCAGTCCCGTTGAAATTGCAGCCTCCGCCGAAATCGAACTTAGAGGCCTGATACGTTTTAACGCTGGTATAGAGCGACGTCACGACCTCGTCAGACAGGATTGCCACGCAATTCTTCTGCGGCTCGATCGCCACGCGTTCACCGACTGCGTCGACCCCGTCCTCGGTTTGGACGACCGGTTTGATCGCTCCGTCACTGTCGAATTCGACTTTGTCGATACAAACGGAGCGGAGCGTCCCGTTTCCGGACAACGCGGCGTTGTGATAAAAGAGATACCATTCTCCCTTGAATTCACAAATGGAGCCGTGTGTGGTGTCGCAGTCCCTGACCTGGGTCAGGAAGATTCCGCCTTCAGTCCAAGGGCCGTCCACATTGTCCGCAGTACAATAGCGCATGCAGTTGCCGCCTGAAGAATTATCTGCGTACATCAGGTAATAGATGTCGCCCCGCTTGAAGACCCAGGGCCCTTCATGATAATCCGGGCACTGTGCCGACGGGATCTCTTTAAGCGTTTCCTTCAGGGAGAGCAGATCATCGGAAAGTTCTGCATAATAAAGATGCGAACCGCCTCCGATGAAGAGATAGTAACTTCCGTCCGTATCCTTAAAGACGCAAGGGTCGATCATGGAACCGTAATCGTGTCCGGTCCCGTCAGCCTCGCCTACACAGGATCCGTCCGGATTTTCGAGCATTCCGTAATCCGTAAATCCTCCGGTCGGGCTATTGCTGACCGCCACGCCGCATCTCCAGGTGGAATTCCAGTTTTCGGTCTCTTCCGGATGCGGGAAGAAGAAATAGTACCTCCCGTCCTTTTCCACGCAGTCCGGAGCCCACATGAATCCGCTGGCACCCCATGACAGATCAGAAGCGGAAAGGATCTCGCCTTCATCCGCAAAATCCACCATGTTCGTCGTGGAAAAAACATGATACTTGTCCATGAGATCACAGCCCCTGGACGGGAAAATATCATGAGACGCATAGATGTACAGCGTATCACCGAAAACGTGCGCGGACGGGTCTGCGGTAAACATCGTCGAAATGATCGGATTCTGTCCCTTCGTACCCGTCGGAACGATCACGGATTTCTCCGTTTCCTTTTCCGTCTCGGTGTCGGTTTCGGTCTTCGCGCCGCTGCTTTCCGTTTCGGAATCAGCTCCTGCCTTGTCTGTCTCGTCGTTTGGAACGGCAGAGCCGCAAGCAGAACAGAACAAGACGGCGGTCAGCATCAAAGAAACAAAAGTCAAAAACCTTTTTTTCATAATTAAACTATTCCAACAAAGAACTGAACTGACCGTCAGCCTTCTCAATCGTTTTTCTTTTTGCAGATCAGCACGGCAGTACCTGCCACGCTGACAAGGGACAGGCACAGTGCGCTGATTCCCAGAACAGAACCGCAGCCGCCTTTTTTCTCTTCGTCTTGAGGTTTATCGGTCTCGCCTGCAGGCGGAACGGATTCGCTGTCTTTGTCGCCGTCGGTCTCGGTATTGCCGGGTTCCTGTGTTTCAGATTCACTGATTTCGGATCCCTCGGTCTCCGTTTCTACCGGAGGCTCCGGTTCATCCGGGGTATCGAGTCCGTCGGCATAGGTCACGACCAGAGCCGCAGGAACGCCTGTATAGATGTTGCCGCCCCAACCGTTGCCTGCTCCGTTGATCTGAGGATAAGAATCCGCGATGCGGACATAGACCGTATTCACGGTCTTGCTGAGTTCGACAAATTCGGTCAGATCAAACGTCATGACCGTGGCACTCATACCCTTGTTGAAAGTTGCTCCGTCTGTATCTTCAGTGATCTCATCCGTCGTCCAGCGGTAAACTTCTTCATAATTTTCTCCGTCCGTCCCGACCTGCAGCAGCAGCTGGGCACCGACTTTGGCTGTGAACGTGATCTGACGGGCTCCGACCGGGTGTTCGATCTCAAACTTGTAGACGACTTCCAAATTCTGGTCTGCAAACCGCTTCTCCGTATTCTTGCCCGCAGTAGCGCTCACGATATAGGGCTGTTCGCTTCTCTGGAAAACGACGAACTCGTATTCTTCGGTCAGAAGCGTCTCTTCCTCTGCTGTCAGCAGCCGGATGTTGTCGATATAGGCGTCCACGCCGGCATCATTGCCCACCCAGTACCATCTGACGTAATTGATGGCGGAAAGATCGGGCGCACCTTGTGTTTCGCCTGCATCTGCAAACTTCAGCGTAATATGGTTCCAGCCGTCCTGAACGTTTTGCAGGAAGTTGGTAGGATACCAGTGATATTCTTTCTCATCGCTCTTGCCGGATGAAGTGATCTCAAACTCCGCGTCGCCCTTCAAGGCCTTGACCGCTTCCGCATCGCTCACGTAAAGATCGAATTCGATCCGGTTGAACGAAGACATGTCCGTGGTAGGCAGGCCGGAAGATACGACCATCTGAGCCCCGAGGGAAAATTTCCAGGACCCGGTCCCGGTTTTGACGTATTTCTCATCTTCGCAGACGGTCACGCCCGTGATGCCCGCATCGGAATTACATCCGTTGAAAAGTGTTCCGTTGCCTTCCTGTTCAGACTTGAGTGCTTCCTCGACCTTGGAATACTGTTCATGATTCGTGAAAACGAAATTATCATAATTCAGCGTCAGTCTGTTTTGAGAACCGACCCAGTACCAGCGGAACCAGTTCACGTGGGACAGATCGATGTCTCCGCCGGTCTTCCCTGCTTCTGAAAAAGGCAGAATGATGTGGGTCCAGCCTTCTTCTTTGACCTGGGCTTTGAGAACTTCGAGAGGATTCCAAGCCAATTCCTGAGAATCCACGGTTTTGGAAGAAGTGATCTCGATCTGTCCGTCTACGTAGTCCATAGCATTGAGGTCATCCATATTTGCAACATAGACGTCGAACTCCAGCGTGTCACAGCCGGTCGCGTCGATTCCTTCTTCGAACCCTCTCTGGAAAATCGTATCCCCAAATTCGAGTTTCAGAGATGCTTTCCCCTCTGTCTTGTTCGCAGTATCCACTGTGGGTGCCCTGTTGAACCCGAACCCTTCGGTCGAGTCACAGTTGAAAAAGACCACATTGATTTTTTCAGGTCCGTCTGCGGCCTGAGTCAAAATCCCTGTGATTGCGGGCGCAAGCATGATCAGCACCAGCAAAATAACGGCCATTACTTTTTTCATAAAAACCTCCGAAACAGTCTAAACTGTTGTTTCATATTTTATCATGCAAAATCGCACGAATCAAGTATTATGCGAATTTATTTCGAAACGAAAGCCTCTCCGGGAACGTCTTTTGGGAGCCGCCAGAAGGTTTTCAAGACTGGCTCCGGTTTTTGAAGAAACCTACGCTCGGACTCCGGTTTCCGCCTTGACTGAGCCTTGTCAAAGTGATATACTGTTTTCGAAAAAACAGAGTCGATCTGTAACCAAGAGGTATACTCATGATCAAGAAAAAAAGAGGACGTACCAGCTGGCTGAGACTGTTCTACTATTCTCACCCCTATCTGGTCATATTCAACGCACTGATCATCTACAATGTGGTCCTGCTTGCCATCGCGGCCTGGGTCATGACCTGGCTGATGGCATTCCCTGCCAGCGGAACTCCGCTCATGGAATATTCATGGGAATCGTTTTTGAAAAACCTTCAGTACTGCACCGTCTTCACGATGAACAACGGGGGCATTTACAACGACGCTCCCAACTCTGTCGTCGTATTGAAGATCATCCTTTCCATCGTGCAGATGATCACGTTTTCCGGTTCTCTGATCGGTCTTGCCACGTCCATGCTCCACGGCGTCTTCGAACGGAGGACGCATAACGTCGGACGTCTGAAACTGAAAAATCATTTTGTCATTTTAAACTGGTCTCCCGCGGGAAGCAACCTGATCCGGGAACTGTCTTTCCTGCCCGGCCGCAACGTCGTGGTTGTCCTCTCGGACGAAAGCCGGGATGAGATCAACGAGCAGATCGACAACATCTTCCTGGAAACCGGGACAGAAAGAAAAAATCTTTCCGTATTCGTCAAGCAGGGCAAACCGGGATCCAGAAAAGCCCTGAAAGAGATCTCGATCGCCAAAGCCAAATCCATCGCTCTGCTGGTGCCGGGCAATGAACAGCTGCAGGCCGAAGCCACGGACGTAGATACGTTCAAACTGCTGATGGGCATTATCGGGATCACGAAGACCGCTTCCATCGCGATCGAAGCCGTCGACGAAGACACGGTCAGGAGCATCGAGGAACTGGTCAAAGCCAGCCCGGAACTCGCCGATCTCCAGCTGACCACCTTCTCCAAAGGCAGCGTCGTCGGCCACGTTCTGGCCCGGAGCGCGATCAATTCTTCTTATGCGGATCTGTACTATTCCCTCATGACTTACCAGAGCGGCGGTTTCTTCGAACTGTCCTCGAAGGCCCGCGTCGAAGAGGCCATGAAGCACTACAATAACTGCATTCCGGTCGCCAGATATGACGAGCACGGCGATGAGATCCTCTACGCTCTGGCCAGCCATCCGGGCAAACTCGGAAGGCGGCTGAGTTCGAAATCGTATACAACCGAAGCGCCTTTCAAGAAGCGTTTCAATACCAATTCGTTCATCCTCTACGTCATCGGTGAAAACAGCCGGAGCGAAGCCATCGTGGAAGAGGCCAAAGCTTATACGGACTCAAAACTCGGCCGCATCGACTGCAGGGTCTATCCGTTTGACGTCGACACGGACAAACTGCTCGATGAGCTGAATGCCGGCACGAGAAGAAGAAAGAAGATCCTGATCCTTTCCGATGAGACAGCCCATGCCGACAATGTCGACGTGAACGTATTCCTCACGCTATTGAATCTCAAAGCCAGCCACAGACTGCCTGCGGACGTGGAGATTTCTGCGGAGCTGCTGGATCAGTCCAACCGTTCGTCTTTGGCCGCCCTGAACGTCACGAGCGTGATCATATCCAACCAGATGGTCGCGCTGTATCTCGTTCAGCTGATGACCCATCCGAACCACACGGCCTTCTTCCAGGGCATGCTCTCCAGCAAAACGGATTACACGCAGAAAGACCTGGACATCGATATCCGCTATGCCGAAGAACTGTTCGATCTGTCTTCGCCTGTCGAATTTTCCTCCAGAGGCGAATTTGTCTCGGCCGTGTACAGGTCTTCCAAGCATGAATACATCCCGATCGGGTTTGTCGGCGAAAAAGCCAGTCAGTCGATCGCGGGTGCCGTCACGAAGGTCGTGGGAAAAGCCATCGATTCAGTCGTGGATATCACGAAAAAGACCCTTACCACGATCACCGACATGGAAGCTGCTCTGAATATGGAGGAAATCGATGAAGGCGAAGCCACTCTCGACGCCAACTCCAAGATCATGCTTCTGAGCGACCATCTCTCCAAAAAGGAGAAGATCCGCATTGAAAAAGGATTGATCATCGTGCTGATCCATTATCCGATCGATTGAGCACAAACAAAAAAATATAGCGCGGGATCCTCAGTGAAGGTATCCCGCGCTTTGTTTTTGTTCGATTTCAATTTTCCGAATTGTCTCCGTTGGAATCGCCGTCTTCTGCATCCTCTGCTTCTCCGGCAGGCTGCCCGCCGGAAGATGCCCCGGTCTGGATCTGGTCCGATTCGTAGCGTTCCTGATATTTGGAACTGCTGCATTCGACATATTGGACATGACCGTCCCAAAGCAGTGAATAGGCCACGTCGCGAAGGACAACGATCGACGTGTTGAAAGAAAACAGGACTTTGATCAAATGGCCGTCGGATTGGTCTTCGCCGTCCGCTTCCTTGATTTCACGGATGACCATACCGTTTTGTTTGGCCAGTTCGTTGACCGTCCCGATCAGCGGAGTGGCACCTTTCGGCATGATGGTCAGTTGGGGCAGGCGTCTGTCGATACCCCGCTTGATAGCGGACGAGAAAAGGAGGATAATCATTGTCACGGCTGCCGTGATACAGGCTTCCACAATAAACCCGGATCCGCAGGCCAGACCGATCGCGGCGCTGATCCACAGCGTGGCGGCAGTGGAAAGGCCTTTCACGTTGAAACCTGTTTTAACGATGGCGCCGGCACCGATAAAACCGATACCGGAAATGACGGCGGCAGCGATACGCGACGTGTCATAATTCACCGAAGCATCAATGATTTCACCGGAAATCAGATCCAGACTGCCGTCTGCTGCACGGATCGCCCAGATCGACAATGTCATCACGAGCGAGCTCCCAACGGAAATCAAAATGTGCGTCGACAATCCGGCCGGTTCGCCGTTCAATTCACGCTGAAGTCCTATCATCAATGAAAGGATCGCAGCGATGGACAGCGTTATGAGCAGATACAGCGCGATACCGTATGCTCCGTGACCTTTGACAAAACTCAAAATTACGCCATCAATTCCCATGTCTATCCCTTTCTGTCGTTTCCCGGGGAATGATTTGTTTTCAAGTACCCGACTTGTTTCCGAAACTATTATAACGGATGCAAGCCGATATGTCCACATCTTCTTTTCGGATTTCGAATGAACAGGCTGTTTTTCGGGGTTTGTTTTTGTAAAGTACCGTCATCGTGATCTTGTAGACGCGATCCGGCCCGGAAAGATCCAATTTGAGGACGTGGTAGAATTCATAGAGAGATTTTCCGATGCTGACGCCGTCCGAGAACCGTTCCAGAAGGACGGGCTTGTCCAGAATCACGGTTTGATGTCCGTCATCGATCTCGTACCGGATCCGAAGCCATGGGCCTGTGATTTCATAGGTGTTGTCCGGTTTCAGCACGAAATCATCCGGATCCATCTGAAACGGTTTGACAACCCCCATCACAGCGACGGATGATATTGCCCTCCTCGTGACCAGCGGATGACCGGGATATGCACAGCCCTCAATGGGCTGGTTCAGTTCGAAAACATGATCTTTGGCTTGCTCATCGGCCACATCCAAGCGGCACAGAAACAAGTCCTCATCCGGGCCAAACGGAAGAATCTGCGCTTCAGTCTTTTTGCCTGAACGCTGACAGATCTCAGCTTCGCCGATATCGTAATGATAGGCCGTGAACCGATCCGGATCCCCGACAGCTTCCTGCTTCTGAAGGTAGGATAGCTCCGTTGCAAACGAAGTGCTTTCGGGATCGATCAGATAAACGAACATATGAACATGAGAACTCTGATAAAAAGCGATATCGTTGGCTCTGTACAAAGGCAGCAGTCCCATATGATAGACCCATTTTCCCAGATAGGGAGACAGATAGCCTGGCAGAAT
>CADBRS010000089.1 GCA_902797125.1 uncultured Ruminococcus sp. | reverse complement strand
GCATAGAGCCACGCCCCGTTGAAGCCGTCTTTTTCCTGCAGCGCCCGGGCAAGGTTTTCCATTGTTGTATTCTTATCCATTTTGTTTATCTCCATAAACTTCGATTTGTATGAATGATTATACTGTACTATGTCGATGAAAACAAGAAACCTCTCTTGTCATGGTAGACAAAAGAGGTTTCTTTCATGGCAGGGGTAGAAGGATTCGAACCCACGACCCACGGTTTTGGAGACCGGTACTCTACCAGCTGAGCTATGCCCCTATCCACGTTTCTGGAGTATATCACATTTTTCGGTTTTTTTCAAGAGGTTTTTGTCATGTTGTCATTTCCTTCGTTTTCGACCCGTCTGACACCCGGATATGGTTTGCATTTTCACCATATTTGAGGTAAAATAAAGGAAACGCAGACAGGTCTGTCTAAGGCCGCCTTTTTCGCGAGGTTTATCCATGCTTCAAGATACTATTTCCGCTGTTTCCAGCCCCAGAGGCAAAGGCGGAGTTGCCGTTATCCGAATATCCGGGTCGAACGCCCTGCAGATCGCAGAACGTATGTTTTGCCCTTCCGGTTCTCTTCCCTTACAGGCAACGCCCCGTAAGGCAAGACTTGGAAGTCTTCTTGCTCCGACCGCTTCCATCGATTGGAGTCCTGTCGATCAGGGGCTGGCTCTGTATTTTCCCTCTCCCGCCTCTTTCACGGGAGAAGATGTCATTGAATTTCACTGTCACGGCGGAGCTTTGCTGACTGAAACGCTGCTCGGGGCCACTTTTGCGGCAGGAGCCAGACCGGCGACAGCCGGCGAGTTCACCCGCAGAGCCTTCCTCAACGGAAAATTAAAGCTACATCAAGCAGAAGCTTTGGGGCTGATGCTGGAAGCGGAGACGGAAGAGCAACTGCTTCTAGCTTCAAGCGGGCTACGCGAGAACAGCCCTCTTACGAAGGCCCTGAACGCACTTTATGACGATCTTGTCCTTTTGTTGAGCACGGCCTATGCCCGTATCGATTATCCGGATGAAGATCTGGCGGATCTTTCCCCGGAAGAAGTTCTGACCTCCTTGCAAAAGATCTCGACCGCCCTCTCCGCTTTGTTAAAATCGTTCCGCACCGGTCATGCAGTGGTAGAAGGCATACAGACGACAATCTGCGGAAGGCCAAATGTCGGCAAAAGTTCCATTTATAACCGATTGATCGGAGAAAACAAAGCCATCGTGACGGATATTCCCGGCACGACTCGTGACATACTCGAACACACGGCCCAATGCGGGGAGGTCCTTCTCCGGTTGTCTGACACCGCAGGGATCAGGGACTTGCAAAGCGCAGATCCTGTTGAGCAGATCGGCATCGAAAAAGCCCGCCAAAAGCTCGCGGACGCGGAATTGATCCTGGCCGTTTTCGACGGTTCTGAAGCCCTGACGGATGCCGACACTGCCCTGATTGCTTCCTTGAAAGCCACTCTGACCGACAATCCCCGGGCTTATTTGCTCTTCGTTTTGAACAAGTCTGACAAGCCCGCCGCTGTCTCTCCGGAACAGCTGAATCAGGCCTTTGGCAAAGCGGTGCCCTGTGTGGCCGTTTCCGCCCAATCCGGCGAAGGTTGGTCTAATTTGGTTTCTCTCATTCAAAAGACGTTTTTGGAAGGCCTTTTGGATCTCTCCCAAAACGCGATCATCATGAATGCCCGACAGAACGCTTGCCTTGTCTCGGCTCTCGAAGCAGTTCGTCGAGCTGAGAAGAGCCTGTCGCTTGGCTTTACGTTCGATATTGTTTCCTCAGACCTTGAGGAAGCGCTGGAATCTATTCGTCAGGTTGACGGCAGATCCGTAAATGAAGACATCGTCTCTTCCATCTTCGCTCATTTCTGCGTTGGAAAATGAAAGGACAATTATTATCATGCGCACAGCTCAACTTGCAGATCTCCTTCGACCCGAATCGCTAGACGATCTGGTCGGTCAGGATCATCTTTTCGGTCGATCCGGAATCATTCGCAGAATGCTTTCAAACGGCCGGATCACCAACATGATTTTCTTCGGACCTCCGGGCACCGGGAAAACCACAGCAGCACGTATCATTGCCAAAGCCTCAGGGATGACATACCATCAGCTGAACGCGACGACCGCCTCGCTGCAGGATGTGAAAGATCTGCTTCAGGACACAAAGAATATCTTTGGCACAAACGGGTTGCTGCTCTATTTGGATGAGATCCAGTATTTCAACAAACGTCAGCAGCAAAGTCTCCTGGAATCGATGGAGAGCGGAGACTTGACTCTGATCGCGTCGACCACCGAAAATCCTCATTTCTGCATCCATCACGCCGTCATTTCCCGGTCCTCCCTTTTTGCGTTCCATCCCATCAAACCGGAATCGATTCTCCCGGTCCTTCAAAAGGCTCTGGATTACCTCAATCAGGAGCAGGAACAACTCCCGGACGGACGCGCAAGAACCGTATCGGAAGAGACCTGCAGATATATCTGTTCCGTATCCGGCGGAGACGTGCGGAGGGCGATATCTTTGTTCGAGAACGCCTTTTTCTCGGCAGATGATGAGATCACGATCGAACACGTCAAGTTGTTCGATGCAGGCATCGGGGATTTTAATTCCGATGTGCACTACGATTTGTTGTCCTGTCTTCAAAAATCCATCCGCGGTTCGGATCCGGATGCGACGGCTTTTTACGTGGCCCGGCTTCTTGCACTGGGAGAACTCCTTTCCCTGTGCCGCCGGTTGCAGGTCATCGCAAATGAAGATATCGGGCTGGCCAACTCGCAAGCCGCCGTCGTTACGCGGTCCTGCTGCGAATCCGCATTGGATCTGGGGCTCCCCGAGGCCGCTTTGCCCATCGCCCATGCGGCGATCTACCTGGCCACGTCGCCCAAATCAAATTCGGCCTATCTGGCTGTCAATGCGGCAACCCAGGATGTCAACGCCGGGAAAGGCGTTACCGTACCCAAACACCTTCAAAGCCCTCTCTTCGAAGGCTATAAGTATCCTCATGACTTTCCGGATCATTATGTAGATCAGGAATATCTGCCTGTGGATCTGAAAGGAAGAAAGTATTACAAACCGGCCGAAAACAAATACGAACAGGCCTGCCTCGCGTATTGGGAGGCCATTAAAAACAACAAAAAGAGGTCTTAATCATGTTTGCCATCGAAAACGAGATTAGAAAAGTCGGTCTGGTCCCCGTGGTCGTCCTCAACTCTGTTTCTGAAACCGAGCCGGTGCTTCGCGCCTTAACGACCGGAGGCGTTCCCGTGGCAGAGATCTGCTACAGAACTGCCTGCGCGCCAGAATGTCTGAAAACAGCCGTCAAAGAATTCCCAAACATGCTGATCGGTGCGGGCACGGTCATCAACGCAGAGCAATGTCTGGAAGCCATCCGCTACGGCGCGAAATTTATTGTTTCTCCCGGTTTGAGCGACGCTGTCGCAGCGGTATGCCAAAAAGAGGGCATCCCTTATCTTCCCGGCGTCGTCACGCCGACAGAGATCATGCATGCGCTTGAGTTGGGTCTGACCACACTCAAATTCTTCCCTGCCGGCGTATACGGAGGGCTGAAAGCGATCAAGGCCCTGTCCGCTGCATTTCCGCAGTGCAGTTTCATGCCGACGGGCGGTGTCGATAATTCAAACCTGAAAGAATTCATCAGTTTTGACAAGATCCTCGCCTGTGGAGGATCCTGGATGGTCAAGGGCTCTCAAGCTCAGATCATCCAGACCTGTCAGGAAGCCCGGTCAATCATTACGGAGATTCGCGGATAAACAAAAAAGGGGGGCGACCCCTTTTTTGTTATTGCGTATTGTCTGAAAACCCTTTTTGCTCGATATAGGCCCCAAACGCTTTCGGAACAGCATATCGGGAAAGCAGTTCTTCGTTTGACACGAACAGAGCTCCTTCCGGTACGACCGTGTCCTCGGACACCAAAATACTCCATGCCGTCATATGCCATGTCAGATGGGTAAAGACGTGTTTGGATTCGGGCATTTCTGCCATCCGAATCACGGAAAAGCCCTTTTGCTTCAACCAGCGGACGGCTTGTGCCATGTCGAGTTTTCCGCTCGCATTGGGGAACTCAAACAAAGATGCCAGCAGGCCCGTGTCGGGCCTTTTTTGAATGGCGACTTTGTCTCCCATCCAGATTTTGAAAACGGTTCTGTCTTCCTCTTTATGCTTCAATATCGGCACCCGGTTGGGCAATTCAAACTCGTGTCCGTTTAATCTGGCCAAACAAACACGTCCGAACGGGCACTTTTCACAATCCGGACCTCCGGCCATGCCGGTTGGTTTGCAAACGGTCGCTCCCAATTCGATCATAGCCTGATTGAACCGGGCTGCGTCGTCCAAAGGCATCAGATCCCGGATAAACGCAGTTGTTTCCTTTTTTGTTTGAGATTGCAAAATATTCGAACTGTCGTCCCTCAGTCTGGCTGCGACACGCATGACGTTTCCGTCTACAGCCGGAAACGGTTTTCCGAATGCGAATGAAGCGATCGCGCCGGCGGTGTAATCTCCGATCCCGCACAGCTTCCTGATCTGATCATATTCGCACGGCATGTGCCCGCCGTTCGTTTGACAGATCTCCTGTGCGGCACGTCTCATGTTCTTGACGCGGGAATAGTAACCGAGACCTTCCCATAGTTTCATCAATGTTTCATCCTCTGCCTGTGCCAGATCCTGGATCGTGGGCAGTTTTGATAAAAACCTGTGATAGTAAGGAATGACGGTCTCCACTCTCGTTTGCTGGAGCATGATCTCGGAAACCCAAATGAAATATGGGTCTTTCGTCTGCCTCCACGGAAGTTTGCGCGCGTTTCTGTCATACCAGTCCAGCAGTTCGGGAATGACCGTCCTACAGGCATTCTCTTTCCCTGTTTGAGTCATTGCGTTAGGTGTTTTGTTCAAGTGCCTGGCGGATCCGGTTCAAACGCACTTCCGCCTCTTCCCGGCTTGGAGCTTTGACAGAATAATAAAATTTGATCTTTGGTTCTGTTCCGGAAGGCCGGACCGCTGCCCAGGAACCGTCCTTGAACAAATATTTTAACACGTCTGCCTGCGGCAGGTCATCAATTCCCTTTGTATAGTCGACCTGTGTTGAGGGCTCGGACAAGTATGAGACACCGTTTGCTCTGAGATCCTTCATCAGATGTTGGATCTTTTCCATTCCTGCAGCACCCTCGT
>CADBRS010000088.1 GCA_902797125.1 uncultured Ruminococcus sp. | reverse complement strand
GGTTTCTTTGAATATGCGACTATAGAACAAGAGCTTTACGCTGTAAGTTGAAAAGCATTTCATACCGCAGAACCTCCTTTTCTTTTTATGTGTATGCTGGCATCGCACCAGTGTCCTACAAACTAACTAATACTGGAAAGCAAAATTGGCTTTACATATTATTATATAATATTATATAGTTTTACGCAAGACGTTTTAAACAAAAAAAGCTGCTAACTCATGACTGAAGTCACGAGAGTGCGCCGCATTATCATCAAAAACAAAAGCCTCTCGCACAACAGTGCAAGAGACGACATAATCGTGGTACCACTCTGCTTCCGGACAACCGTCCGCTCAATCATACAAACATATGATGCTTTCTGTAACGGGAAATCCCGGTCTTCCTACTCGTAATCTTTCGGTTGACTGCTCAAGGGAGAGTAACGAAACCTGTAGACGGAGCTTTTCACCGACCGCTCCTCTCTGAAGACTCATCTGAATCGTGTGATCCCTATCATCGCCTTTTCGCGGCAAGTTTAACACAAAAGCCATCTCATGTCAAGTGTTTTCTGAAAGCATGGCATGAAAGTGCCGACTCTCAATGAAAGCCGGCACAGATTGCTGTTAGATTAAGATGCAGAAACGCTTTGTCCGGACTGAGTCCAGCTTCCGACTGTAGATGAACCGACGGAAAGCTGATAGGAATGACCTTTGGTCAGAGAAGCTGAAGAGATCCACAGACTGGAGTAATTAGAAGCAAGCGAGAATGAACCGATCGTTTCTCCGGTCGTGGTGTCCGTCAGGACGTAGTCGCCTTTTGAAAAGGATTTGCGGTTGAAAACGGCCGTGTTGCAGGAACCCGAACCGGGAATTTCACAAATACCGCCGAACGCAACGATTGTCCCGCCTGTCACAGTGATGGAACCGTCTGTGTCGACAGAACCGGCGACCGAGCCTGAGGAACTGCCGCCTCTGACAAGGACAAAGCCTCCTGTCTGCACGTAATTGCCGTTTGAATCGATCGCATCTGTATCGCCGGAAGGAGTGGAAACTTCCAGATAACCCCCCGTGACCTTGATGTACACGGAAGTGGATGCAGTGCTTTGGCCGGTACGTCCGAAACCGCCTAAACCGCCGGAAGATGTTCCGTCTGTTGCATTCAGACCGTCATCCGTTCCGTAGACATAAGTGGTGCCGGCATTGAACGTCAGCGTCTTGGCTTCGATCCCCTCGTAGGAGGTCAGGATATTGATATATCCACCGTCCATGACAAAGGCGTTGTCTGCATGGATGCCGTCATCCAGAGAAGTAATCGTGATCGACCCGGCTGAAATCGTAATATCACCGAGTGCAGCTTCTGTATTTTCAAGCGTCACGTCGTTGTTGGCGTGGATGCCGTCATCATCAGACGTGATGGTGATCAAGCCTCCTGAAATCGAAATGGCGTTGTCTGCTTTGATCCCCTTGCCCGTGCCGGATACTTTCGTGGAGCCGGAACCGGGACCGCCCGGATTAAATCCGCCTCCCCAGCCGCCAGGCGCGTAGGTTACGACCTCAGACAACGTGATGGTGACCTCGTCATTTTGCAACAAGCTTTTTGCATAGCTGCCTGTGGTGATGGAGATCTCAGGGTCGCCCGAGATCTGGACATCATAGGCGGCGTCGATCCCGTCGCAGTATGAGGTGATGCTGATTTTTCCGCCGGACAGGAAAATGATGCCGCGTTGGTTGCCCTTGGAAGAAACGTCACTGTTTTCGGTCTTGATCCCGTCACCGGTCTCAGAGATCAAAACGATATTTCCGGATTCTATTGAGACCGAATCGTTCCCCTTGAGCGCATGATTGACAGAACGGACTTTCAGTGTCAGATCTTTGATTTTCAGGTCGTCTTTTGTCTGGATTCCGTTGTTGAATCCACCTAAAACGTAAAGGGAACCGCTTCC
The DNA here is from genome assembly GCA_902797125.1 of uncultured Ruminococcus sp. Lineage (GTDB taxonomy): Bacteria > Bacillota > Clostridia > Oscillospirales > CAG-272 > RUG14240. The sequence goes on along the minus strand of CADBRS010000088.1, from coordinate 23,957 downwards.
TACGAGTTTCAGATCGATTTCGGAATACACGGCCGCATTGCCAACGGACTCATCTTCAGTCTCGCCGGTCTGGGCCGAGCGGTTGTCCAAAATCTCGTTATATGTGTCCTCAACGGCATGCAGGGTCAGTTTGCTTCCTGTATAGACCCAAATCGGAGAATTGTAAGAACAGCCTAAGGATACGCCGGAGAGATACAGATCAACCTCTTCGTCATCGGAGACCCGGATGAGTATCTGTCCGTCCTCGATCTGTCCGCTGAGCGTATATTCGCCGCCTTTTGTGATCGTGACAGTGGAGCCGTCGATCGTATAACCGTCTGTCACGTCCGTTGTGACGGAAAATGCAGCGGTGATATCGACCCTATCCGATTCTGCATCGGAAACGGCAGACGGTTCTTGGACCGTGACCGACTCAGGCGCCGTTATTGAGGATTGTGCGTCCCCGGAAGTGTTCGTTTGTGAAGTGGAACTAGACGATTCGACACCGCAACTTGAGAAGATCAAGCAGCAGAGCAGCACGAAAGACACAAAGATCAATGAAACCTTTTTCATGGATTTTCCCTCACTTTCTTGGTTTTGACCTGATTCTATCCTGCGCGACTGAAAGCGAAGTGTCGGGAAAATGAGGATTTCAGGAAATCGTGTGAAGAAAAGATGAAAACGGAATCGGAAAGGACTATTTCTCCTGTGACTGCCGGACCTGTGACATGACCAGTTTGTAGTAGATGCCTTGTTTGTCCAGCAACTCTTTGTGTGTGCCGAATTCTGCCATCTGTCCGTGATTCAGGACCAGGATCTTGTCCGCATTCCGCAAAGTCGACAGCCTATGAGCGATCACGATAGTCGTTCTGCCCTCAATGACTCTGTCGATTGCATCCTGAATGATCTTTTCGGTCTCAGTATCCAAAGCCGCAGTGGCTTCATCGAGGATCAGCAACCGAGGATTGTGGATCAGTGCGCGGGCAATAGCGATACGCTGCCGTTCGCCTCCGGAGAGGGAATATCCTTTTTCTCCGACCATGGAATTGTAGCCCTCAGGCAACCGGACGATGAAATCATGCGCATTGGCCAGCTTGGCTGCCCTGACGACTTCTTCGTTGGTCGCGTTCGGAGAGGCATATTTGATATTGTCTGTGATCGATCCCGAGAACAGATGCGTTTCCTGCAGCACGATGCCCATCTGACTTCGCAAGTTGTTCTGGGACATGTTCTTGACGTTGATGCCGTCTATGGAAATGGAACCCTCCGTCACGTCATACAGACGCATGATCAGATTGATGAGCGTAGTTTTGCCGCAACCGGAGTGCCCGACAATGCCGATCATTTCACCCTTGTTGATCTCAAGGTTGATATTCTCGAGGACAGGGTTGTAACTGTCATAACCGAACGTCATGTTCTTGATGGAAACATGTCCTTCGATCCGTTTGAAGTCAGGAACGGATTGATCGTAAACATCAGGATCTTCTTCGAGCAGTTCAAGGATCTTACCAAGAGAAGTAGAGAAAGCGGCGATATTACGTGGAATGGTGTTGATCGTCAAGATCGGCTCATAGATGATCGCCGAATAGCTGCTGAACTGGCTCAGATAACCGATCTGCATCGTCCCGTTGAAGACCCAATAGTTTCCGAGGAGGGTGATCAGATAACTGCCCAGATGAAGAACGAATCCGACGAACGGGAAGACCGTATCAAACAGTTTGGCGTTGCTTTCGTCCTGTCTGGCCTGGTTTCCGGTATCCTGGGTGAAATCATGGACGGCCCGCTCTTCGTTTCCGTATGTCTTCACGACCCGGATTCCGTCGATCGTGTCCTGAAGGTGAGCCTGAGTCCTTCTGTCGAGGACCCATGCCCGGATATTCCTCCGGGTCATCGTTTTGCGGAAGAAGAAGATGAAGATCAGAGCGAATGGAATGGGGATAAAGACGAACAGGCAGAACAGGGGGCTCATCCAGATCAGGATGACCAGCGCTACGATAAAGGACAGCGCCTGTGTCAGATAGGTCGGGAGCAGGTTCGTGATGAAATTCTGGACCACGTTCACGTCATTATTGATTCGATTCATCAGGTCACCGGTCGATTTTTTGTGGATCGAAGCGATGGACAGAGATTCGATCTTTTCGAACAGGATCGTTCGGAGCATGAGTGTGAACCGGTTTGCCGAAGTGGCGGAGATCCGGGACTGGATGACGCCGATCAAACGGGAAATCAGATCACATGATATGATGGCCAGGATGATCAAGATAAAACCGGGTATCTGCGCGTCAGTCACATCCGGATTCGTGATGTAATCATCGATCGCAACTCTTTGGATGGCCGGAACGACGAATCTTAGGATCAGAGAGATAAAAGCGGCCAGCAAAGGGAACAAAAGCATCAGCCTGAGGCCTTTTGTCATGCCCCAAAGTTTTTTGTAGATCGCCTTCTTGTCCTGGCAGAATGGACACAGTTTGGTATGGACCACGAAAGGCCGCCCGCATTTCGGGCAGAACCGTTCGGGCTCGCTGCTGGTCAGAATGCGATCGTCTCCTCTTTTGACGATATTCTCGAAAGAAGAGGCAATCACGGTATATCTGGGCAGATTGCGCCCTGCGTTGAACAGGCAGAGACAGGTCGTTGAGCCGTTGACTTTGGCATAAAAGCCGCCGCAACCGAACATCTTCTCAACTGTAAAATCGGACATTTGGGAAACATCGTATGTTTCCAAAAGCTGTCCTTTCAGTAACTTGAAGATGCGCCGGTTGGTGAACAACATGTACCCGTTGACGATCTTTTCTTCCTGAAAATTGTAGGGCAGGCAATACATTTTCTTTTCACCTGGAGCCATTTCAGGAACTGCTCGCGCGTTCTCTGCAGGCAGATCAAAGTACAGTTTCATGCAAAAGACCTCCGCTCAGAGATAGATCTCAATGCGTCTGTAACTGGCCTTATCCAGTTTTTCCGGATGAGAGATCTGGAAACAGTTGCCGTCGATGTCGTAGATGAAGATTCTTTCGTCATCGAACGTTCTGAAGTTCGAATAGGGATTGTTCAAGACGAAAGAGGTCGGGCCTGCCGATGTTTCGGCTTCAAAATACAGATAGCCGAATTTCTCTTTCACACTGTAGATCTTCAAAAGTTCCGGTGTGAAATAGTGGCGATCCAGTTCGGCACGGATCAGTTCCTGAGTCGCCTGGTCGAATTCTTTCATGTCGTAAATCAGGCCGATCTCTGCGCCTCTGCCTTTTTCCTTCGTGTCGGGTTCCCTGATGGAAATAAATTGTTCGGGATCCGTGATCGGAAAACCGCGCAAAGGGATCACACGTTCAAAAAATTCATCTGGCTTGTCCGATTCCGGGTGCCGGAGCGTGAGAGAAATCAAGCCTCCGGGAGATTTGGAAAATACTGCGTTTTCCTGGGTCAATCTGACAGATTCTCGCCTTTCAAACAGGCTTTCAAGTTCAACTTCTTCCATGATTAGACTCCTTCCTCGGCTCAGTTGCCGGCCATGACCTGCTGCAACTGATCGTTCTGCAGGGTGTAGAGTTTGTAGTAATCGCCCTTTTTCTCCATCAGCTCTTTAGGGCTGCCCATTTCAACGACCTCTCCGTTTTCCACTGCCATGATGACGTTGCAGTTGTGAAGGGTGGAGAGCCTGTGGGCCACAGTGATCGTTGTTTTTCCGACAACCAGCTTGTCGATCGCTTCGCTGATCAGCCGCTCGGTTTCGTTGTCCATGGCGGCCGTGGCTTCATCCAAGATCAGGATGGAAGGCTGGAGAAGCAAAGCGCGGGCGATGGAGATCCGCTGGCGTTCACCGCCGGAGAGGGAACGGCTTCCGGATCCGACCTGGGTCTCATAGCCTTCGGGCAGCTGCATGATGAAGTCGTGCGCGTTGGCGGCGCGGGCGGCTTCAATGATTTCTTTCATACTGGCCTCGGGCCTGGAGTAGCGGATGTTGTCCGCGATGGTTCCCGCAAACAGATAGATCTCTTGGGAGACGATGGCAATATTCCGTCTCAAAGACTGCTGCTTGATGTTCTTGATATCCGTCCCGTCGATATACACGGTTCCGCTGACGGTGTCGTACATTCTGGTGATCAGGTTCGCGATCGTTGATTTGCCGCTACCCGTATGTCCCACGACGCCCACATTGTCTCCGGGATGAATCTTGAAAGAAATGTCCTTGAGGATAGGATTTGAAGGATTATAGTGGAAAGATACGTGGCTGAATTCGATATCGCCCTGGAAGGAGTCGAATGCAACTGCATCCGGGCTGTCCGTGATTTCAGGGATCTGATCCAGCGTTTCAAACATTCGGGACGCGGAGTTGATCGTGTCCGTGATCAGGTTGGTAAACGTTGAGAAGAAACCCAGAGGGCCGAAAATCATACCCAGATATCCGAGATAAGTCGTCATTTGACCCCAGGTCATCTCTTTTCCGATGACCTTGATTCCTCCGAAGCCCCAGATCGCCTGTGCGGACAGACCGATCAGCAACGAAACGACAGGGAAGATCATGATGGCGATTTTGTTGACGTTCATGTTCGCGCCGTACAGACCGGTGGCATATTTGTGGAAGCGGTTCGTTTCTTCTGCTTCTTTGGAAAACGCTTTGACGACGCGGGCGCCGTTCAGTGTGTCTGCCAGCATGCCGTTCATGGATGACGAACGGCGCCACAGTTTGGAGAATGAGCGCCAGAACTTAGGCAGCATGCGGCGGAACAAAATGACAATGATCGGGATCGGAACGAAAACGATGAGCGTCAGTTGCCAGTTGATCGAGAAGAGGAAGATGGTCAACCCGATAAAATTCAAAGAATGAATGATCAGGGCCGGAACACCGTCGATATAGAAACTTCTGATCTTGATGGCGTCGTAATTGACCCGGTTGATCAAACGTCCTGTGGAGTTTTTGTTGAAATAGGAGAGCGACAGTTTACTGAGAGCTGTGAAAATATCGTCTCTCATGCGCTTCGTGACCCGGGTCGACATGTGTGCGTTGCAGCGGCCCTGCACGATGCCGATCAGCAGTTGCAGAAGAGCCAGACCGAACAGCAATCCGACGAAGACGAAAACGTATTTGACTTCATGCATCGTGCCTACAGCGCTGCCGTCCGATGTGACGCCAGGCGCCGTGATGACCTGGTCATAGAGGATCTGCCCGCTGATGATAGGCGAGGCCAGAGAAATGGCAGACGTCATGATCAGGCAGAGCAGAACAACGATAAAGTGCCATTTGAAATCCCCGAAATAGGAGAGCAGACGGACGAGCATGCCCTTTTTCTTGGCACACACCTCGCAGATCCTGCGCTGCTGATCCGGATAGACGGTTCCGCACTTCGGACATTTCGCGTTGAATTGGTCGAAGATGTGGTCGTCGTTTTCGATTTTCAAATCCTTTGTGACGCGGTCCCACAGATTCAGGAAAGCGGTCAGTTTTCTCTTGCAGGCATTGGTGCAGGCCCCGAGCACAATCGTCTGGTCGTTTCCGTTTTCGTCTTTGACGTAGGCCAGAAGGCGGTTGGACGTGGTGTAATTGTCAATGTAGGGACGTTCCAGATCTTTGAGATCAAAAACATCGAAGACCTGGCTTGAAACGGAATAACGGTAAAGGTGATTGGCCTCCTGATCGATGGCCAACCATTCTTCACCGAAATTTCCGTCGCAAGTCAGGTCTTCCCGAAATGCAAAATAAATCTGTTCATCTGGAATTCCGTGGGATCGAAACGCTTCGGCCACGGATTTGTTTTCATCAAAAGTGTTTAGAGGAAGCATGATGCGTTCTCCTTTTTTCAACACAGTGAAATCGTTTTAATTCAGATTTAAGGTCAAGTTTGAACCCCAAAATAAACATGGGATGGACGATTGACTTCCGGTACAAAATTCTCCCTGTCTACCATGGCGGAGAGATGCTCGACCGGGTAATCGATGTGATGAGGCGTGAAGCAGCCGTCCTGCATGACGATATAGTCCGCGCCTTTGGCGATGCTGTCACTGCATACTCTGTAAGCCAAAGATCCGGGATTGACGACCATATATCCGCACCCGGGCTGAAGAATCTGACACTGATGCGTATGTCCGAACAGGAGCAACCGCTTTTCAAAATGGCTGGGAGCATTGCCGGTCAGTATTTCCCATTCCTTGTCGCACCATGCCACGGTCGAAAAATCCAAAAGGGACGCATGAACGGTATGCATACCTTTGTCATCGTTGTCCGAGGGATAATGCCTCATGAATATCTGCCATCCGTCAATGGAGAGCATCCTTTCATCCGGGAGAGCGCGCAGCCAGGCGACGTCTTCTTCAGTGAGGCGGCTGGTCGTATAGTGCTGAAACGTGTACGGCGACCCGTCTGTGGGTAAACGGACGCCTTTGTCGTAGGCATTGAGCGTTTCATGATCGTGGTTGCCTGCCACACAGACGGTATTGTGTTCCCTGAACCAAGTGATGACCTCGTGAGGGTAAAACCCCCAGTCTACATGATCACCCAGACAAAGAATGAGATCAGAATCCTTTTCTTTTTCCCAAACGGCTTTCAGTCCGTCATAGTTGGCGTGGATATCGGAAATAATCAATACTTTCAAAGTGATCGACCGCCTTTCTTCTGTTCACAACTGCTTGTGAACGCTTTTGTATTCGTCATAGTATCTGTAGTAAGGACAGTGAGTGGTTTGCCCTGCCAAAAAGTCCTGCATCTCGTCCTGATCCAGACTCAGGTCGCAGACATATGCGTCAAGTTCTTCATCATAGTCGTAGAATTCGCAACTGTCGCAGGAGGTATCCACATATTTCGGTTTCGGAGTCTTGTGCGTTTGGTGTGAGTTGTTCATATGTCCAATAATTCTTCAAAACGATCCAGTCGCAGGATGCCTGAGTCCTCAAGCAGTTTCATGAAGAGACCGCCCTGAACGGTACGGCATTGGAATCCGACTTGCAAAGACGTGATCGTATCGTACCAGTCGGTCATCGGAACGCGGGAAGGAGAAACGTGGTAAGCGAGCCAAAGCGGATCGACGAACCGGTCGAACAGATCCCGGCTGTCTGCCAGGGTCGCGGTCCATACCAGCCAATCGGATTTGGTATAATTTTTCCTGTTATCCAGCGGCATGCCATAAGGATTGATGTGATTCAGACTCTCGGCGACCTCCGAGGCGATCACGGATTTCGGGAACAGGTTCGAGCCGAACAATTTGTCCCAAACCATGTTGTATTTCATGGAGAAGGAATCCGGGCGATCAAAGGCCAGCCTGAAACCTCCGGTCTCTTTCTGGGCTCTTTCCATCCAGCTCTTTGCCATCGCTTTGGCTTTTTGGATATACGGAACACTCTCTTCATCCTGTCCGTTCAATTTGAGCAGTATGCCCAGACCGTACAGACCGAAAATGGCTTTCAGAGACAGGTTGCAGTTGTGAGCCAGATGCCCTGCGAAATCATCCGTGCACAGTTGGTTTGCCGGATCTTCGCCGTTGGTTTCCAGATAAGTGGCCCACTGCTTGAGGATATCCAGATGATCCACGGCAAAAGAAACGTCTCCGCACGCCATGGCAGTGACGGCTTCCATGATCAGCATGTTGCCGCACTCCTCGACAGGCATCTGCCCGTCGATTTTCGTTCCTCCCGAATAGATCTGCCCGTCTATGACAGGCCACAATCCGGCGTCGTGAGGAGCAAAATCATAGGGCCAAGCCTCGCTCTGAGCATACTTATAGATCGGGCGCATCATGCCTTTGATTAACTCGGGATTGTAGATAAGGAACAAAGGAATCGACGGATAGCTGACGTCAACGGTCGCAGTCAGGCCGCCCGAATAGTTTTCCTTGGAAATGAACAGCATTTCGCCGTCAGGATCAGCGGCCAACTCGTGTGCCCCGATCGTCTGGCGATAGGCCAGAGTCAGCAATTCCGCATATTTCTCTCCGCCGGCCCGCAGTGCGTCCAGCGTGAGTTTATCTGAGAAATGTTCGCATCTCTCAACAATCTTTTCGTAATCTCTGTATGAGAGACGGATCGCTTCACGAATCGTCATGCCGTTCCTTGCCCACCAGGCCTTGACAGGAGTCCCGAAGTAGGAGAAAGCATAGATGTCATCGTACGCAAAAGTGAAGAGAAGGGAGTCGGAAAGGTTGCTTTCCGCAAAAACGTAGGTCAGAGGAAGAGGATCTTTGTCAATCGTCGTCTCTCTTTCGAAAGCACCGACGATTCCTTCCGGAACGGACAGATAGAAATAACCGTAGTCTATTCTGAGATCGTCTCCCTTATGTTTCAAAACGGGCTGCGCGGCAGAACCCATACGCACGCTGCGGAACGCAGACGTGCTCACATCCTTCGTGCGGACACGATATTGACCGGCTTTGTTCAGACAGATCTGTTCGGAGACCTCGATCCTCGCCGTGACGGCATGCTCTTCAAAATCCGTAGGACGGATGATCAGTTCCAAATAACTGACCGGTCTGGAAAACAGATCCGGATCATCCAAAAGAAGCGGTGTGGTAAAGATCGCAGTCAGTTCGATCCCGGCACCTTCGAAAGTGTAAATCGATGAGAGGGGTGTGATGTCCAAACCTGTTTGCTTGAGCGGCGGGCATTTGTCTGAAGCGCCCATAAAACGGTACTGCTGACCGTCAACTGTGACAAATCCGTTGAAGATCTGTTCGCGGCCGGACCAGTGAACGGTATTCTTTTCATTCAAACGATCTGCGGGAGACCAAACCGAAAAATACGGATTGCAGGTGATCAAAGGGACTGAAGGGGCACGTAAACGCATGAGAAAACTCCTTGCCTCGGTTAATCCGGGCTCTGAAATGAATAGTGCATAGCTGCCGGGAAAGCAGAACTGCAATAGAATTTGAAATGCTTGAGGGCAGCCGTCGTCATTTGGAAATAGAAAACAGAGCGCTTTTTATCCTCATCATCGAACAACGCGTAGAAAACGTCGTTCATGTCTAAGACAGGCACTCCGTAATAAGATTTTTCCGGAGCATATGTCTCTGCTTCTGCGATATACGGGTCTTCCAGCGGAGCGATTTTACTGATGTCTTTGAGTTTGACACTGAAAAACTCTTTCCGTTTTCTGTTGCCGTAAATCTTAGTGAAAGTCAATATTCCGGAATCGATGCTATATTCATATTCAACATTCAGGTATCGCCAAGTGAAGAAGACCATTATCCAAGTCGTTAAGGCCAGGAGAGCGATCAGGAAGGGGTTGATGCGAAAGAGGAGCCAAAAAAGAGCAGCATCTACGAAGATGTAGCCTAGAATTGCCAGCGCTTTCTGCCATTTTCGAGACTTGTTCAGCTTGTCGGTTACGACATGCTCAAAATGGTTGATTTCAGCCATATTGCTTGCCTCACTTTCTGAAGATACCGGAAAGTTCGGATTAATGATATCACAACATCAGGTTTTTTTCAATTATTATTAAGAAAATTGTATGTTGAACTGAAAGGAAAAAAGCGCTATAATAGGATTGCGTCCCAAAAGGGCTCAAGCGTTAACTCGGGGAGGACATCGGCCAACAGCAGGGCCGGGCAAAAAGACATATGAAAGCTATTATTTCAGTAACCGGGAAAGACAGTGTGGGCATTATAGCCAAGGTTTCGGCCGTATGTGCTACATACAATGCAAATATTACAGAAATCACACAGAGCGTGCTGCACGAATATTTTGCCATGATCATGCTCTGTGACATCAGCGATCTCTCGGTCTCTTTTTCAACTTTTTCAGATAAAATGACCGAACTGGGCAAGGCCAGCAATCTGGAGATCCATGCCATGCATGAAGATATTTTCAATTCCATGCACAAGATCTGAGGTGGCTCCATGTTGGATACGAAAGACATTCTCGAGACCATCCAGATGATCCGGGATGAAAATCTCGATGTGCGCACGATCACAATGGGGATATCCCTTTATGACTGCGCCAGCGACGACGCGACCAGGCTCTGCACGAAGGTTTATGACAAAATCACGAAGCTTGCCGAATATTTGGTCGCGACCGGGGAACGTTTGGAAAAAAGGTATGGCGTTCCTATCGTCAACAAAAGAGTTTCCGTGACGCCTGCCGCGTTGATCGGGGCGACCCTGGATGAAGCAGGCTATCTGAAACTCGCACATGCCCTGCAAAATGCAGCTGAGACAGTAGGTGTCAATTTTATCGGTGGTTATACCGCGCTGGTGCATAAGGGTATGACGGAATCCGACAAGCGGATGATTGCCACGATACCCCAGGCACTGTCCGAAACGAAAAATCTGTGCAGCTCCGTCAATGTGGCGACTACGAAAGCCGGTATCAACATGGATGCCGTCAGACTCATGGGTCAGATCATCAAACAAACGGCGTTCCTGACCAAAGATGAACAGTCCATCGGTTGTGCCAAACTGGTCGTTTTCGCAAATGTGCCTGAAGACAATCCCTTCATGGCCGGCGCATTCCACGGCGTGGGAGAACCGGAAGCTGTCATCAACGTGGGCGTCAGCGGGCCAGGGGTCGTCGCCTCGGCGATCAAACGTGCGGGCGATTGCGATCTTTCCGCGCTGGCAGACGTCATCAAGAACACGGCGTTCAAGATCACGCGTGTCGGGCAACTGGTTGCACACGAAGCGGCAAAAGAATTAAACATCCCGTTCGGGATCGTGGATCTTTCACTTGCTCCGACGCCCGCGATCGGAGACAGCGTGGCATTGATTCTGGAAAACATGGGACTCGAAAGCACGGGCGGACACGGTACGACCGCTGCTTTGGCCATGCTCAACGATGCGGTCAAAAAAGGCGGCGTGATGGCATCCAGTCACGTCGGCGGTTTGTCAGGCGCTTTCATTCCGGTTTCAGAAGATGCAGGTATGATCGCCGCTGTTGAAAAAGGAACGCTGAGCATTGAAAAACTGGAGGCGATGACCGCCGTTTGCTCTGTCGGTCTGGATATGATCGCCATTCCTGGAGATACGGAAGACGATGTGATCTGCGGCATCATCGCGGATGAGATCTCGATCGGGGTCGCCAACACAAAGACGACGGCTGTCCGCTTGATTCCTGCATACGGGAAGAAAGCAGGCGATCGTGTCGAGTTCGGCGGATTGCTCGGATATGCTCCGGTCATCCCGGTCAGAACGGAATCGCCGTCCGTTTTCATCCGTCGGGGCGGAAGGATTCCTGCACCGATCCACTCGCTGAAAAACTGACGCATGAGAGGCTGAGAGATGAATAATCAACAGATTCCTTTCGATCCGAGACAAACCAGCATCGCAGCACTTGCCTATCTGGGTGACAGCGTGATGGAGGTCATGGTCAGGGAATACCTGGTGATGCAGGGATTGACGAGATCGGAGGATTTGAACCGAGAGGCGCTCCGGTTCGTCACGGCGGCATCTCAGGCACAAGCGATGGAAAGGCTTGAGCCGCATCTGACCGAAGAAGAGAAGGAAATATTCAAACACGGAAAAAATCCGGGCAGGCTCAGACCTCCTGCCGGAGTCCAGTTGGAAACATACCGGATTGCCACGGGCATGGAGGTATTGTTTGCCAGATTGTATTTAAACGGTGCCACAGGCAGACTCAAAGAATTGTTTGCCTTGGGATATCAGACAGAAGACAAACCATAATTGAGGGGGGAAAAGTATGAATAATCCGAAAATCAGATTTACGATCAAAGGTCTTGGGAAAATGGAAGCAGAATTGTATCCGGAAAAAGCACCCAAAACCGTTGAAAACTTTTTAAAACTGTGCAACGAGGGCTTTTTTGAAGGGCTGATCTTTCACCGCGTCATCCAGGGATTCATGATCCAGGGAGGCGGCTTTGATACCTCGATGAAACAGAAACCGGCCAAACCCATCGTCGGAGAATTCAAAGCGAACGGCTTTGCTCAGAACGATCTTCATCATGATCGCGGCGTGTTGAGTATGGCCAGGACCAACGATCCGAATTCTGCTTCATCCCAATTTTTCATTATGCATGCAGAAGCAGGCTATCTGGACGGACAATATGCTGCATTCGGCGAACTGACCTGTGGGTTTGACGTTCTTGACGCCATTGCAAATACCCGAACGCATTCCGTCGGTTGGTACGATGACGTTCCGAAAGAAGCGATCGTGATCGAAAAAGTTGAAGTGATCGCATAGTTGCTGAAGATCCCGTCTGGCACTGCTTTCGGTTTGCCGGGGATCTTTTGTTGTTTTGTCACAAACAGAAAAAAACGGGTACATAACAGTTGAGAGGATTCGAAAGGATTAAGTATGAGCGCGGAGAGACTGACTGACGAGCAGCTGATCGACCTGTTCTGGGCGAGAAATGAAGTTGCGATTCAGGAAACAGAATTGAAATACGGGAAAAATCTCCGCTATCGCGCCTATGAGATTTTGCACTCGGAGCAGGATGCGGAGGAATGTGTGAACGACACTTTTCTGGCCGCATGGAACCGGATCCCTCCGGAGCGGCCGGAGTCATTACATGCTTTTTTGACCCAGATCACGAAAAACCTGTCTCACAAACGGTTTCGGGACGCTCATCGGCTTAAACGGGGAGGCATGAACAATGTCTTTGTCGAACTTGAAGAAATTGCCGACTATGACGAACCGGATTCCGGAGAGGAAGATTCCGGAGAACGGATCGGGGAATGTATCAGCGAATTTCTTCGAACTCAAAAGCAGGACAAACGGGTCGCGTTCGTCAAAAGGTATTATTACTCGGAATCCATTGAACAAATCGCGTCTGAGTTACAGATGAATGAGGCAAATGTGAGACAGATCCTGAGTCGAACAAGAAAGGCTCTGCAGGAATATCTGAGGAAGGAGGGAATCAGGTTATGAACAACCGAGAAAAAGCGAAAAAACTGTTTCAATCCCTGGAAAAGATTGATCCGGCTTTGATCGATGAAGCCGCTGAATACCATCCCCAGAAGAAGTTGACTTTGAAGCGATGGATACCGATTGCTTCGGCAGCTGTCGTCCTGGTTCTGGCGCTTTCTTTGACTGCTCTCTTCAGTATCAACCATGGCGCCATGGCTCCGGCCCCCGAACAGAAAGACACAATCGATTCCGCAGAAGCCGTTTCCAGTTACTTAGACAGACAGGTTGTCTCAGGATATGATTCGATTGCTGCACAAGAAGGCGCGGAGTCTGCAAACGCATCTGATGATATTAAAACCGATCCAGATACCCATTCATCTGCTCCAGTCGATCAGGCAAACCGGGATGCCGAGACGGTCATGGAGATGGACAGAGACGGCGCCCTCCCGCAGATCGGAGAGCCGTTGCTGGTTTGGTTGAATGAAGAAGGGACCAGGGTGCGGCTGTATCAGATCTCAAGAGAAGGGTCCCGAGCCATCAAACAGCTCATGGAAGATGAGGACGGTTTTGAACCGACAGATGACCCGGACCAAGAAATCGGGATTTGGATCGTGGATGAAGACGGGGCCGTATATGCCCCCGGCTTGCCGGCGGATGACTCCAGACAGGGAAGCAAGGAACTGATCTTCGGAAAAGCGACACTCAATCAGAACAGTCCGAAACTTTTGGATATCGTTCAAACATATGTACATTGAAAAAGCGGGGCGGTTTCAAAACCGCCCCGTGTTTGATTGTGAAAAGATTTCGTTATGCTTTCGGATTGTCTTGATCGGACTCCTCTGCTGAATCGGAATCTTTTTCTTCGTTTTGAGCATCTTCTTGGCTGTTCCCGCCAAAATCAAGTCCTTCAGATTGGTTCTCAGCCATTTTGGCTTCTGCATCTTCTTTTTCCTTGACTTCGCGTGCACGGGTTTCATTGGCTTCCTGACTTGCGCGTTTGCGTTTTTCCAGGATCTCTTCCAGTTCCTCGTCACTTGCATCACGGTCCATCAAAGCTTCGAACTGTTCGCCGTCCATCATTTCATGAGCCAGCAGATAGTTGGCAACCCGATCCAGTTTGTCGCGGTGCTCGCCGAGGATCGACAGAGCTCGTGCGTACGCCTCGGAAATGATTTTTTGAACTTCTTCATCGATAATCGAAGCTGTTTGTTCTGAATGGTCTTTGCCGGCAGAGAAGTCTCTGCCCAAAAATACTTCGCTCTCGTCGCCGCCGTAAGCAACAGGCCCCAGTTTTTCACTCATTCCGAGTTGCATGACCATGCGTTTGGCGGTCTTGGTGGCGCGCTCTATATCGTTGGAGGCACCGCCCGAGATATCCTGGCAGACCAATTGTTCTGCAGCGCGTCCGCCCAGAAGCATGCAGATCTTTTCTTTCAGTTCTTCCCGGAAAACGCTGTAGCGGTCTTCCTTAGGAGGATTCAATGTGTAACCTAAAGCGCTTCCGCTCGGGATGATCGAGATCTGCTGAACCGGATCCTGTGTGGGCAGTACATGCGCCAGAATGGCATGACCGGCCTCATGGTATGCGGTCTTACGCAGATCTTCTTTCTTGATTTTCCAGGATTTTTTCTTAGGCCCTGCAATGACCTTGATGTAAGCTTCCTGAATGTCTTCCATGCTGATCAAAGCTTTGTTCTGACGTGCAGCCAGCAGGGAAGCCTCGTTGAGCAGGTTGGCCAAATCCGCACCTGTAAAGCCGACAGTCATTTTGGCTACGGCAGCGAAATCCACTGCTGGTTCGAACGGCTTGTTTTTGGCATGAACTTTCAAGATGGCCAGACGGCCGTCGATATCCGGCGGATTCACGGTGATCTGTCTGTCAAAACGTCCGGGACGGAGCAATGCGGGATCCAGGATATCGGGACGGTTCGTAGCAGCAATCACGATAATGCCTTCATGAGAACCGAATCCATCCATTTCAACGAGCAACTGATTCAAGGTTTGTTCGCGCTCGTCATGACCGCCGCCCAAACCGGCGCCTCTGTGACGTCCCACTGCATCGATTTCATCGATGAAAATGATGGCTGCGGGAGATTTGCGGGCCGTATCGAACAGATTGCGCACACGGGATGCGCCGACACCGACATACATCTCAACGAAATCAGAACCCGAGATGGACAGGAAGGGAACTCCCGCCTCTCCGGCAACTGCTTTGGCAAGCAAAGTTTTACCGGTACCTGGAGGGCCCATCAGCAGCACACCGTGCGGAATCTTGGCTCCCAGCTTGGTGTATTTGGCCGGATCTTTCAAAAAGTCGACCAATTCGACAAGCTCAGCTTTCTCTTCATCGGCACCGGCCACATCGGCAAAGGTGACTTTTTTCTTTTCGTCAGTGGGCTTGATGTGTGCTTTACCAAAATTGTTGATCCTGGATGCGGGACCTCCTCCGATACTGCCGTTCTGGCTCGCTCTGAAATAGAGGAAGAACGCCAACGCAATCAAAGCAACGATAATGATTGCCGGAAGGAAAGTGATGTACCAGGGCCTGGAATAAGGCTCATATTCTGCTTTTTCAATGACTCCGCTGGCGACCTGCTCTTTGATCGTCTCGTGAAGATCTTCATAGAAAATGTCCAGATAGGCCAGCTTGTATTCGACCTTGGTTGTTTTGGACGGATCGGTCTTGTCCCGAACGATCATCGTTAAAACATTACTGCTGGACACCTGGAATTCTTTCACGCGCTGATCGGCGAAATAAGACAGCACCTCATTATAGGTAACGGCTTCTTTCGATGTTCTGCCGAACAACTGGGTGACAGCAATAATGACAATTGCGAACAGGATGATATATATGATCGCACTTTTTAAATACTTCTTCATGCAGGAAAGCAACCTTTCGATGTAATATCAAAGCTCATTCGGATGAGCATATTGTTTGGGATCCAGAACACCCACATAAGGGAGGCTTCTGTATTCCTCATTATAATCAAGTCCAAAACCGACGACAAACTCATCAGGAATTTGCACGCCCACGTAATCCGGGGTGAAATCAACTTCGCGGCGCGAGGGCTTGTCGAGCATAGTACAGGTTTTCACGCTGTGTGCATTTCGGTTTTTCAACAGTTGCGTGAGACGGTTGAGTGTCCGTCCCGTATCTATGATATCTTCGATGATGATGATATCCAGGTTTTCCAGATCGTTCCGGTTCAGGTCAAGATGGATCTTGATTTCCCCGGAAGACTTGGTCGAGGCGCCGTAGGAAGAGACCTTCATGAACTCAAGCTGGACGGGAATTGTCAACTTGCGCATCAGGTCCGCGGCGAACGGCACAGATCCTTTCAAAATGATCAAAAGGACAACTTGTCTGGGATCATTTTCATAATCTTTGCTGATTTGTGCTGCCAACCGGGAAGTGATCTGTTCGATCTCCTCCTGACTGACCAGTATTTTGGTAACATTTTCATTTTGGTTTTTTAACATAGAAGTGCCTCGGAAAATAAGATTTAAGCAAACCAAGAAGGGCCATAGGATATATGAAGTAGCAATTTGTCTTTGTATACTAGGGGATCCAGAGCGTCTGCAACTCGCCCGTGTTCCGCCCCGGGGAGCGGGATCCACAAAACTTCGTCTCCGGAGACCAACAGCGGCAGCTGGGATCTTCTTTCCGGTTTGACAGAAGACGCATTGATCACTTTACGGACATCCAAAGTCTTTCCGGCGCAGCGGATCTTATCTCCTGCCAGTCTGGATCGAAAATGCAACTGACCCTCGTCTAGCAGTTTTGAAGGAATGTGAATGAAAGGCTTTTCTAAAACACCTTCATCCTCTGAATCGGTCAGCGTCAGGGAAAAGTCGAATTCAGGCCAGTCGGATGTCCCGAAAGCCAGCGGGATCGATTTCAAATCAGCCCCTTTTTTCGGTTTGGGCAAAGCGAGGGTGATGGTATCTTTGTCTGCAGTGACAGTCAACTGCGATGACCATTGTTCGGACACAACCGCATCCTGCTGTAAACAGGCAAAGCGGCGGACATGTTCATAATCAGGAACGAGTCCTGAAAGACGGACAGCCGCCAATCTGAGCAGGCGGACCCGCATGGCCTCGTGCTGTTCAAAAAACCGTGATCTTTCAAAGCAGATCCGATTGTTGTCCGTCAGGGCCAGGTCAAGATACAGTTTGGAAGCCTGTTCTTCCAGAAAGGATTCATCTTCTCTCAAAGAAACACACAATCTGGATACGGCTATCTCCGGGCGCTGCCCGAGTTGATTCAAGACAGGAACGATATGATGTCTGATCATGTTTCGGGAGGCATCGTCGGCTTCATTGGTCTCGTCCTGTACGAATGGCCAACCGTTAGCCACGCAGAAGTCTTTCAGATCAGATTTGCCGATTTCCAACAAGGGTCTGACCACCACGGCATGCTCCAAAGAGCAGGATTCGGAAAAGGGGCGGGAAGGCAAAATGCCGCACAGTCCGCTCAATCCGGTTCCGCGTCCCAATCTGAAGAGAACGGTCTCCAGATTGTCGTCAGCGTGGTGCGCCGTCGCTAAAATGGGAATGTTGTTTTCCTGCATGTACTTGCCGAAACAGGCATAGCGGAGCCTGCGCGCTTCCGTTTCGAGAGATTGACGGTTTTCCAGAGCGGACGCCGGAACGTCTATGTCAACGGACACGAACGGCACGCCCAGGCGCTCGGCCTCTTTTTTGCAAAAGTCCCGATCGGACAGCGAAGCAACTCCTCGGATGCCGTGCTGAACATGAAAGGCTGTAATGGGCGTGTGGTGTTCTTGGGCATATGCGACCAGCAAGTGCAAAAGCACCGTGGAATCCAAACCGCCCGAATAAGCCAGAAGGACAGGGGTATCGGCAGGGAGAGAAGACAGGAGGTGGATCTCCTTAAAGTTTGCGACCAGTTCCGGTCGTTGAAAGGCCCGGTCCATGTAAGTTACGGTGCGGGCGGAACGGCACCGGCCAGCTCGTTGTCTGCCAGACTGCGGAATTTGGTAAATCTGGGGATCCAGCCCATTTGGATCTTATCTGTTGCTCCGTGCCGGTTCTTGGCAACGATGACTTCCGCAATGTTGCTGTCCGAATTCGGCGTTTCTTTGTCCGATGTGTTGTAGTACTCCGGACGATAGAGGAACATAACGATATCTGCATCCTGCTCGATGGCTCCGGAATCACGCAGGTCCGAAAGCATGGGTCTTTTTTCGGTTCTGGATTCCGGTCCGCGGGACAATTGGGCACAGCACAGAACCGGGCAGCCCATATCTTTTGCCAGAATTTTGAGACTTCTGGAAATATCTGCGACTTCCTGGACACGGTTGTCCGTGTGAGTCTCGCCCTGCATCAACTGCAGGTAGTCGATGATGACCATGGCAAGAGGCTGGCGGATCCTTCTCAATTTGGCCCGGATGGCTGTTACGGTCTGTCCGCTCGTGTCGTCGATCAGGACGTTGTTCAGCCCATACAATGAGTCGCATGCGTGCGCCAGGTTCGTCCATTCTTCCGGTGTCAGTTTTCCCGTACGGATCGAATAGCTGTCAACCAGCGCTTCGCTCGAAAGGACACGTTCAACCAATTGATTTGCACCCATCTCAAGGGAAAAGATAGCGATGGCCTTGTCATGGTTTTGTTTAGCCACGTTCGTAGCAATATTGAGCGCAAAACTGGTTTTACCCATACCCGGGCGGGCACCGATCAGAACCAAATCGGACTTTCCGATACCGGCTAAAACTTTATCCAGAGAAGAGAAGCCTGTCGGCAAACCGGCACTTGCCTCCGGGTTCGTTGCGAGCACCTGCAGATTGCTGAAAACATCCCGCAGGATTTCTCCGAGACTGTGAAAACCGGAATTGACACGTCCGTTTGCGATATCGAAAATCCGTTTTTCCGCGTAATCCAAAATGTTCGTGACATTTTCTTTGTCCCGCATCGCGGCATCGGAAATGTCACTTGCCGCCTCAATGAGCTGCCTCAGAGTGTGCTTTTCTTTAATGATTTTCGCATATTCTCTGGCGTTTTGAGAGGAAGCACTCGTTTTACCGCAGGACTGGAGATAATCTTTACATTCTCTCTCCTCGGATTTGTTGAATACACCCGCTTTGAGAAGTTCATCGACTAAGATCGTGCCGTCAAAGGTGTGATTCTGATCAAACAGTGACTTCATCGTGGCATAGATGCCCTGATTGATCGCATTGTAGAAATCATCGGGGACCAAGAGGTCGGCCACGTCTGTCAGGGCTTCCGGATTGATCAGAATAATGCCGATCAAAGCCTGTTCGGCAGACTCGGAAAAGGGGAGCTGACGAATATCGTTGGAATCAAGAATTGCCATTGGAAACTCCCTGATCAAGTTTTTTCACAGACCAATACATGAATGACGCCCACGACTTCAGAGTACAACTTGACTTCAACATCGAAGTTGCCGAAGGTCTTGATGGGGTCTTTCAGGATGATCTTTCTTTTGTCGATTTCGATCTGATGATCCTGCTGCAGTGCGTTTGCGATATCCTGAGCGGTGATGGCGCCATACAGCTTACCCTGGTTGGCACTGCTCGGAATTTTGACTAACAAAGAATCCAGTCGAGTAGCGAGTTCCTTGGCGGCTGCCCGATCCTCGGCAATTTGCTTGGCCTCGGCTGCTTTGCGTCTCTCGACAGCTGCAATGGACTGTTTATCTGCAGGAGCGGCCAGTTTTCTGGGAAACAGGAAATTGACGGCATACCCGTCTGAAACATTGATGATCTGGTCTTTCTTGCCTTGACTTTTAACATCTTGGAGCAAAATAACTTTCATAATACGACCTCAAATTCTATTTTTTCAGCGCATCCATGTAGTTGTCGATGGCGGTTCTCAATTGCTCAGCGGCTTTTCCAACCGTGGTTTTGGACAATTGAGTGCCTGCGGAATCAAAGTGTCCGCCTCCTCCGAGTTCTCTCAGAATGTTGCCGACGTTGATGGTCGGATCCGAGGATCGCCCGGAGATGATCGTTCCTGTTTCTGTACAGACGATGGCAAAGGATGCGCGTATGCCTTCGACGGTCAGCAGCCTGTCTGCTGCTTTCGAAGCAGAAATCTTATCGCCGGATTCAAGAGGACGGGACAGGGAAATGTACGTGATGCCGATACAGTTTCTGTAAACGCGGACCACTCTGCCGAATTCACTCGAGGTGACCACGTCTGCCAAAGATTCTCTGAAGAACGTATGGGCACGGTCGGTATGAGCGTTTCTGGTGTACAGATATTGCGCGGCTTCGAACGTTTGCCATCCGGTTGAATTCACGAAATTCTTGGTGTCGAGCATGATCCCGGCGAGCAGAAGGGTTGCTTCTTCCTTGGTCAGTTTGTCGTAATACGGACTTTGCATCAGCATACAAGCGACTAATTCACTGGCAGAGGAGGCCTGCGGCTGGATCATTTCGATGACAGGTTTGAAATCGAATTCAGCCTGACGGGTATGGTGGTCTATGATGGCAATGGACGTGGCTGAACCGATTAGATCGTTGCCCTCGGTGATCTTGACGTTGTTCACGTCACAGATGATCAGAAGGGTGTTGGTCCGGATCTGGTCTATCGCCGCACCTGCCGAAATAAACATGTTGTCATATTCGTGATAGGAGGCAAGAACCTCTTTGAACTGATTGAATTCTCTGTTTTTCAGATCAGACACGATGTGAATATTGGAAGGAGATCCTTTGACACACATGGCCAGGCGGGCAATACCGATACAGGAAGCGATCGCATCATAGTCAGGATTCTTATGGCCTGTGATCAAAATATTGTCGGCTTCGTCAATGATATTGCAAAGCACGGCCGAGGTGACACGCAGATCTCTGGAGATATCCCGCTCCATGGATTTGCTTCGGCCTCCGAAGTAACGGGTCCCTTCAGGGGTTTTGAGCGCGACCTGGTCTCCGCCTCTCTGCAAAGCCATATCCAGTGCGGCGGACGCGTCGCGGTGGCGGTCTTTCAGAGAGCCAAGGGTCGATGCGGCTCCGATGGAGATCGTCGGAGGAACGGATTTATCTCCCAATTCGATGCTCTTGACTTTTTCGAGAATCGAGAATCCGTCGTCGATACAGTCTTTCAATTTTTCCTGCGGGAAGATCAGGAGATATCTGTCGTTATCATATTCGCGGATCAATCCGTTCATCTCGGTGGCCCAGGCATTCAAAAGTTCCTCGATTTTATTGGAGGCGGTCCGGGTGTTGACGCCGACATACTGGGCCAATTCTTCCAAATTGTCCAGCAGGATATAGGCGATGATCGGATACTCTCTTTCGTCCTTGGCGAAAAGGAGTGCATAGTCCGTCATGTCGTCCAGCCAAACCAGACAGTAGGTTCTGTCGTGAGCGCGAAGCGGCGTGGCATGCATCAAAAACATTCTGGCACCGATCGTGATGCCCATATCGGGATCATTGCCTGCAGCCACGAGTGCCCTGGCAAAAGGCGAGTCCGGAGGAGTTTCTTTTGACAACTCCGCAGCAGGGTCTTTGTCATCCGGGAACATGCGGGCATAGTCTGGACTGAATGCATTTTTCATGTCTGCTCGGGAACAAACGGCTCTGGCAAAAATATGTTTGGCAGAAACGAGCGTCAGGTCAGAAAGAGGGAAGTTATGTGTCCATCCCTTGACATCGATCATTCTGCGAAGCGCATTGCTCATCATCTTAACCGTCCCGTTGTCTGTGGGATCCAGCAGGAAATACGGGAGATCTGAAACTGTTTGGATCGTATCGGTCAGACTTGGGTTGTTTAAAAACAGCTCTTTTTTCAAAAGGGTCGATTTACGCCAACGAATGAAATAGACCAGCACGAAAGGCAGCAGGATGACGAAGTAGCTTCCGACTGCAAGGATAGGCCAGTTGCCTGCCTGCGCAGGGATCAGGGCCGTTAACAACGCGACAAGAAGCATGAAGATCACGGCCAGTGACAGCGAAGCAATCAATAAAGGCAGAGCAGAGGGTTCTGTCCGATCAGATGTGTTTTTTCGAACTTGAGACATGATGATTAACGGTGCTCCTTTCTTTATGATTCTGACGTGTTGTCAGGGCCTTCATCTTTCGGCAAGTGCTTTCGGATTTCGGTGACGATCGTTGCATAAGCTCCGAAAAAAGCGAAAGCAACGAGAATGTAACCGGCAAAAACAAGGCCGAAAAGCATCATGACGATCAAAACGAGAAAAATGATAAAAGGCAACGAAGAACCCTGGACAGGTCTGCCGCCTGAGCGGCGCAGCGCGCGACGGCCGAACATATATCCCAGACCATGTAAAGCCAAACCCGGACAGAGGACCAATGCCACGTTTGCAAAAACGAGAAGAACAGGATTTTCGGCGAACGAATAAACGAAACCGAGAAGCTGAGATATCATGTAGACGATTCCGGTGACGGGAGAAAAGGTCAGGACACGAGCGGTGACGGGGACTGGGGCTTCCGGGTCGATTCTCTGATGGAGAAGGAAGGGCATCGGTTGTACGCACCAGCCTATCACCAAGGTCGTAAGGATCAAAATCCCGGGAATGTAATTGAACAGCGTGGTCACCAGATTTTCAGCCAGTTGGGCTGAAGAGACGCCCAGATCGTAACCCATGCCGGACATCATTTCGATTTGAGAATCCAGCGTTTCCTGAATTTGCGTCTGAAAGAGATTCCGATAGTCGCTGATGGTCGTTTGAATGGTATCCATGGACAGGTGCCCGTTTGCCATGTAGAGGGCAATGGCTCCGGTAGCGACAAAGGAGAGCAACAGCGCTGCCGCGGTCATCGCAATGGAACCGGTCCGGCTTTTCGCCGTGCTGATGCTGTTATGAAGGGCAAAGGCGGCCGGGAAGAAAATGAGGGAGGCAAGAGCCCGCAAGGCATGACCGACGGCCGCAAGAGAAATGACGTATGAAACGAGCGGCATGATCAACCACATCCATAAGGGCATTGTTCGCAGCAAATAGGCTGCTCCGCCAACCAGGGAGAGAATGACGACCCAGACACAGGCCAGAACATAATTTCCCGACACGAGCCACAGCAATGCACCCGGCACGAGCATGACGAAAGCAATGGAAAGATCCCGGTTTTTGATCACCATGGCCAAAAAAGAGCAAATTGCAAGCGCCGGAAGGACAAACCTGGATGCCCAGTCGTAAGACGAGCCCAAAGGGAAAACGCACGCATCTGCAACGAGCAACAGAGCCAAAACCAGTTTGACTCCCCAGGGAGTATCCAATTTTATTTCTTTGGACTCATCAGGATGAGTCGGTTTTTGGCTGTTGATTGGGTCCATCCAAGGCTCCTGCTTCTGCTTATAAGAAATCTTTAAAATTATAACATGTAAAATATGATTTGTAAAGGAGTGGAGCATGCTTTTGTCCAAAAAATCGTGTTGCGATGAACATATAATCAGAGGCCAAGGCAGACTTTCAGGTTCGCGTCTGTCTGCTTTTCCTGTCACTTTTGACATCCTATGACCAGCAAACATCCACAAACGGACTTCACGCGTACGACTTTTTTAAAAAAACTATTGCTTTTTCACGCAAAGGATGGTATACTTGCGCTTGATAAGAAGTGAGGAGTGGGTTTTAGCGAACCCACTTTTTTGTGGGAGGAAACATGGCAAACAAATCAGGAGGGGGCATTTCGAAAGTGGTTTGGGATCTGGTCAAGCCAACCGTCGAAGAGCTCGGATACATTCTTTGGGATGTGGATTATTACAAGGAAGCTGCAGACTACTGCCTGTGTGTGACGATCGACAGCGAAAAAGGCATCTCGATTGATGATTGCGAAAAAGTACACAGAGCTATCGACCCCTTGCTTGACGAGGCAGACCCCATTGAGAACTCATACAATCTTGAAGTCAGTTCTCCCGGACTGGAAAGAAGATTGAAAACAAGAGAGCAAATGGAATATTGCCGCGGTTGGGATGTGGAGATCCGTCTCTATGCTCCGGACGCGGACGGCAAGAAAAAGTATGTTGGCGTTTTAGGCGACATCGGCCCAGACGGGACGATTCACCTCGAAATCGACGGGGAGACGAAAGCCTTTGCCCCGGAACAAGTTGCCGCTCTAACCACAATTTTTGTAATGTAACGCGCAAAACAGTCAGTAGATAGATAAAAGAAATTACCGAAAGACTAACTATTAAATGTCAAGCCCCTAATCGAAGGTTTTTGTAGATTGGCCGCCGCCCATTGACAAGCAGCATTCAAATGC
>CADBRS010000087.1 GCA_902797125.1 uncultured Ruminococcus sp. | reverse complement strand
TCCAGCGAGAAGGTGTCTTTGTATTCCTGATAGAGGGTGTCGAAATTCTCCATGGCGCCCGATTTGACGCCGCGCAGATATTCGTGCATATCCAGCACGTTGTTGGAGATCTCAATGACGCAGCCTGCGATATTGGAGCAGTGGTCCGAAACGCGTTCGTAGGAGATCAGGAGATCTGACAAAACGAAACCGTGTTCAATCGTGCACTTTTTGTTCTGCAACCTGAGCGTGTGCCTTCTCTTGATCTCGGCCTTCAGGTAGTCAATGACCTGTTCCAGAGGCTCGACGCGGGACGCCGCGCTGATATCCGTATAAAGGAAAGCGTAGGCCGTCAGGTCAAGGATCGAGTTCAGCGCTTTGCTCATGACTTTGAGTTCTTCCAGTGCTTCTTCGCCGAACTGAAGATTCTTTTCTTTGTATTCGCGCATGGATTTGACGACGTCCACGGCATGGTCCGAGATGCGTTCCACGTCCCCTATGACGCGGAGCATCTTCGTGATCTCGTGCCCGTCGCTTTCGGACAGGTTGGAAGAGCCGCTGAGTTTGACCAGATAGGTGCCCAGATGGTCTTCGTACCGGTCGACTTCCTCTTCCATCTCTTCGATATGCATGATGACTTTTTCATCATAATTATCAAAGAGGGAGAGCGCCATTTTCATGGACTCGAAAGAGACCGCGACCATCGTATTGACCACGTCGATGCTGCGCTGGACTGCGATGGCGGGAGCGGCTGTGATCAGACGGGTATCAAGCAGGGATTCCTGCTCTTTTTCCTCGGCCTTTTCCCGGACCAGTGCGGTCGCCATCTTCGGATAGAGTTTGTTGAACGGAGCCGTTACGAGCAATGAGAGGACTTTGTATGCGATATTCATCAACGCGATGCCGATCATGGTGGAGGCGGCATCCAGGAAAGGATTCAGGAACGTAGCGAACACGTTGATCACAATGTAGTAGAGCACGATGCAGATCGCGGCGCTGATCAGGTTGAACATCAAATGGATCAAGGCCGATCTGCGGGCGTTCCGGGATGCTCCGATGGAAGAGAGCAGGGCCGTGATACAGGTCCCTATGTTTTGACCCATCAGGATCGGGATGGCCATCCGGTTCGTGATGCCTCCCGTTACGGTCAGGGCCTGCAAGACACCGATCGATGCTCCGGAGGACTGGATGATCGCCGTGAAAACGATACCGATCAGCAATCCGAGGAGCGGATTCGAGAAGACTTTCAGCACGTTTCCGAAGACGTCGCTCTCCGCGAGTCCGGAGACCGATCCGGACATCAGTTCCATGCTGTACATCAGCACGGAAAAGCCCAGAAGGATCAGACCGATGTTTTTATATCTGTCTCTCTTCGGACCTTTGATGAAGATGAAGAGGATGATGCCGACGACGGCAACGATCGGAGTGAATCCGGACGGTTTGAGCAGACCCAGAAGTATGGAGAGACCGCCGGACGACGAAGCGCCCGAGATGCCGGCCAGAGACAGAATGAACGGCGTGATGGCCGCGCCCAGGTTGGCGCCGAGGATCACGTATACAGACTGCCCGAGAGTCAGAAGACCCGAGTTGACGAAACCGACGACCATGACCGTTGTGGCCGAGGATGATTGGACCAGAGCCGTGACGACGAATCCGAGCAGAAAACTTTTGATCGGAGTTGCTGCCAAACGGCCCATGATTGATTTCAACTGATGCTCTGCCTGCTGTTCGAGAGCCTTGCTCATGACGTTCATTCCGAAAAGGAACAGAGCCAGACCGCCTACCAGGGTCAGTACGTCTATAAAGTCCATGTGCGCTCCTAAATCCTAAAATGACATAGAGTGAAAAGGCCATTCCACCTCACTTTATTATAGGCCTCCAAACGGGCTTTTGTCAAATGGTTTTTTGCCTTTTTTCAATATATCGTAAATACTTGAAAATATACTTGACTCTTTTCAAAATATCATATATAATGAGGGCAGATGTTCTGCGACCGGCGGATGACATGGAAAACCATGGGGAAGCAGAATGTAATATGTCGACCGCCTGGGCAGATTC
>CADBRS010000086.1 GCA_902797125.1 uncultured Ruminococcus sp. | reverse complement strand
GTCGTATGGGTCGTATCCTGATCTGAAACTGGCTGACTTGAGCATGAGACCAAACTCAGCAAGCTCATCAAGCATGAAATTATCAATAGAAATAAAATAATTCTTTTCAAAAGACAAGTCCTCCACAGAGAAACGTTTAAGGCCTATCATGCCAAACGATCTATTCTGAAAATGCATCCATCGTGTCTATAATGGCCTGTTCGAAAGCCGGTTTGATGGAAGCCACTTCGGACGCGTAGGTGAAACTGCGGTTTTTCATGATCCGCTGGAACATGCCGCCGATGTTGGCCCAGTTGTAAAGAAGAGCCGTGTCCACGGTCTTGTTTTTGAAGATCAGATCGAGCGTTTCAGCGGACTGTTCGTCCTTGACCCGTTTCCTCATCAGAACCTTTTCGTAGAACGCCTCGGTCAGCGTCTCGTGGGATGCTGCAGCCAGCGCTTCCAGAATCACGGAGGCGCGAACGGCGCGTTCATCCGAGGTGTCCAGAATGGCCATGGCCGTGGCGTTGTTGTATTGCATGGTCGTCGTATAGGAAGGATCCAGTTCGCTCAGTTTGGGCAGAGGCAGGATGCCGAACTCTTCGTTCATTTCTCTGAAGAAGGACAGATTGATATTGCCCACGGGACAGATGAAGAAAAGCCCGTAGCCGCCCGCGAACTGTCTTTTTACTTCGTTCCAGACGTCCGAGAAACCGGTGTCCTCTGCATAGAGCTGAACGGTCTTGTCGGACATATATTCATGGACGATCTGGATCGCATCCAAAAGATTTTCATCTTCCAGATTGGAAACGATATCGCCGTTCTCCTGCCGGATCACGGCGGTCAGGCCGGTCGAGGCAAGCAGCGGATTGACGGCTTCGTACTGAGTATAGATGCCCCAATAATCTCTGGAATCCATGCCGTCTCCGTTTATGTCTTGAACGGCCAGTTCGGCATATTCGTACATCCGGTCGATGCTCCAATTTCCCTCTTTGGCCAAGGCATAGATCTCGGAAGGATCCACACCGACCGCGGTGGATCTGTCTTTGTTGAAGATCAGGCACCAGGTGGCGTAGTCGTCGATGAAAGTGATCTCGGAAACGGCTGCATACAGTTTGTTCTTGATCGAGATGTTCTGGTTGACTTTTTCGTCCCAATAGGGCTGGGTGAAGTCCAGAGCACCCAGACTGTTCATGTCTTTGAGATAGCCGTTGACGGCAAAACTGCCCAGCGTGGTGATCAGGTTGACGTCCACGACGTCATAATCCGTAGCGCCTGTCTGAGCGGCGGCGGCAACATGGGTCGCGTAGCCTGAATCGTCATACTGGACCACGTTGATGTGATACTTCTCTTCCACCATCTTGTTGCGCTGGAAAATCGCGTCGTTGATCATGTCGCCGTTGAGAACTTCAGCATAGATGTCCAGAGGATCCCACATGTTGGATCCGGTGATGTCTTTGGTCAGGATGACAAAGTCCGTGTCGCCGTAATCGGCAGCGGGCAGCTGATCGAAACGGGACGGTTCCCTCTCTTCCGTTTCGGTCGCGGATTCGCTTCCCTGACCGGTCTCCGTGGTTTGGCCTTCCGTTTCGGCAGGTCCGTCCGTGCCGGATGACCCGCACCCGACGAGCGAGGTGGCGATCATCGCAAAGAGGACGAACAGCACAAGGAATCTTTTCATGAGGTTTCTCCGTTTCTTATGATTTCACAAATCCCGCCGTTCGAAAACAAGCACGGCGGGATCCAAAGTCAGTACAAATTAAGCTTTGACCAGTTTTTCCTGGATCATGGCGGGGACGGGTTCATAGCGTTCGAGTTTGGCTGTGAACGAGCCGCGGCCCTGAGTCATGGAGCGAAGGTCAACGGAATATTTCATCATTTCAGCAAGCGGAGCTTCGGCCGTGATGACTTCGATGCCTTTTTCTGCTTCCATGCCCATGATGCGTCCGCGGCGCTTGTTCATATCGCCGAGGATATCGCCCATGTAGGATTCGGGAACGCAGATCCTGTAGGAATAGATCGGTTCAAGGATCACGGGGTTGGCCTTCCGGATGCCTTCGTCATAGGACAGTTTGGCAGCGGACACGAAAGCGATTTCCTTGGAGTCGACAGGATGGTATTTGCCGTCGAACAGCGTGCACTTGAGGTTCTCCATCGGATAACCGGCAAGGACGCCTTCCTTGATGGCTTCACGCAATCCTTTTTCGACTGCGGGGATGAACTGCTTCGGAACGGAACCGCCGACCGTTTCATCGACGAATTCGAAATAACCGTCTGCAGCGCCGCTTTCGTAGCGGATGTTGACGACACCGAACTGGCCGGCACCGCCGGTCTGCTTCTTGTGTTTGCCTTCTGCTTCGGAACGGCCCATGATCGTTTCACGGTAAGGAACTTTCGGCTCATCCAGCTGAGCTTCGCAGCCGAATTTGGCCTTCAGTTTCTTGCAAAGGATATCGAGCTGGGTCTCGCCCATGCCGCGGATGACCATCTGGTTGGTTTCCGGGACTTTCTCGACGCGGAAGGAGGTGTCTTCGTCCAAAAGACGGGACAGACCCTGGAAGACTTTGTCTTCGTCGTCGCTCTTCTTGGCGGAAACGGCCATGGAGAGGACAGGCTCCGGAGTCGGGATGGGAGCGAAGACGACCTTGCGGTTGGACGCGCAGAGCGTGTCACCAGTCTTCGTGTAGGACAGTTTGCTCACGGCACCGATATCGCCGGCGGTGATGACGTCCGTGTTATCCTGTTTCTTGCCCTTCATGTAGTAGAGGGCGCTGATTCTTTCTTCCTTCTCTGCGGTGGAATTGAAAACGGTCATGCCGGATTTCAGTTCGCCGGAGAAGACGCGGAGCATATTGAGCTTGCCCACGAACGGGTCTGCGATGGTCTTGAAGATCTGAGCGGCGAAAGGAGCCTGAGCGTCTGCTTTGATCTCGATCTCTTTGCCTGTATCGTATTCGGTAGCCTTGACGGGCTTTCTGTCTGCGGGAGACGGCATCAGGGCCACGATCTCGTTGAGCAGGTTGACGATACCGACGTTCTGCGTTGCGGAACCGCCCAGCACGGCGATGGTGTCGCCTGCGGCGATGCCGGCTCTCAGACCGGTCACGATCTCGTCGTCCGTGAGGGTCTCTTCCATCAGGAATTTCTCAAGCAGTTCATCGGTGGATTCGGCTGCGGCTTCCATCAGGCTGGCTTTCAGGGTTTCCAGATTGTCTTTCATGGAATCCGGAACGGGGATCTCGGTCCGTCCGCCCGGTTTGAACTCGTAAGCTTTGCCGGAGATGACGGAGACGTATCCGATCATTTTGCCGCCGTTCATGATGGGATCATGCAGCGTGCCGATCTTCTTGCCGTATTTGGCCGTGAAAGCTTCGGCTGTTTTTTCGTAGTTGGCGTTTTCTTTATCCACACCGTTGATGAAGATGATCAGCGGGACGTGATTCTTGATGCAGTAGTCGACGGCTTTTTCAGCACCGACGGAAACGGATCCGTTGGCATCGGCGACCAGAACGGCAGAGCCGACGGCGCGCATGGCTTCTTCGAATTCGCCTTCGAAATCAAAGAATCCGGGAACGTCCACGATGTTGATCTTGGTATCCTGCCAGGTCGTGTAAGCGCAGGCCAGTGAGATGGAAATACCACGGCTCATTTCTTCTGGATCATAGTCCATGACCGTGTTTTTGTCAGTTGTTTTTCCCAGACGGTCTATGCTTTTGCCGTTGAACAGCAAGGCTTCTGCAAGCGATGTCTTACCTTCGCCGCTGTGACCGATGATCGCAATGTTGCGAATCTTTTCTGCAGAAAATGTCCCCATATGAGAGTCCTCCTAGTGTTGAGTGCTGAATATATAATAACGTTCGCACAAATCTTTAAAAAGTATACATGATTTGAGCACACAATGCAATACCTGATTTTTCAATTCGGCGTTTTGATGGAAACCGGTTTTGCATTTTTGTGCAAATAAGACAAAAGACGAAATCTCAATCGAGAATCTCGATCAGGGATTCGTTCCAGGCAGGCGCCGCCTCGTAGCCCATGAGATTGACCATGGTCGCGGCGATATTGGACAGCCCGAAAGCACCCTTGTCCTCTTTGATCCGGTAGTGGGATGCGGCCTCGGTGTTGTCGTAGATGATGCAGGGCACGCGGTTGAGCGTGTGCGAGGTCTTGGCTTTGTATTTGCCGTCCTTCCCCACTTTGGGAAGCCCGGTCTTCTTGTCTACTTCGAACATCTCGTCCGCGTTGCCGTGATCCGCGGTGATGAGGGCGGCTCCGCCCAGCTCGTCTATGACGGGCAGGATCCGGCCGATCTGCAGATCCAATGCTTCCATGGCGCACTCGGTGGCGGCAAGAGAGCCGGTGTGGCCGACCATGTCTCCGTTCGGGAAGTTGACGCGCAGGTATTTATATTTGCCGGACCGCAGGCATTCGATCAGGCAGTCCGTGATCTCGGCGCACTTCATCCAGGGGCGCTGCTCGAAAGGCACGACGTCCGAAGGGATCTCGATGTAGGTCTCCAGGGATTCGTCGAATTTGCCGGATTTGTTCCCGTTCCAGAAATAGGTGACGTGGCCGTATTTCTGAGTCTCCGAGAGAGCCAGCATGGACACGCCCGTTCCGACCAGATATTCGCTCATGGTGTTCGTGATCTCGGGCGGGGAGACCAGATAATGCTTCGGGATATGCAGGTCTCCGTCGTATTCCAGCATGCCGGCAAAACAGATCTTTGGAACGCGGACGCGGTCGAACTTGTCGAACTGTCCTTCGGGGGCGTCGAAAGTCCGGGAGATCTCGATGGCGCGGTCGCCGCGGAAATTGTAGAAAATGACGCTGTCTCCGTCCAGAATCTGCCCCAGAGGCTTGCCGTTTTGGGCGATGACGAATCCGGGAAGGTCCTGATCGATGACGTGGAGTTCCTGCCGGTAGGTCTCGACGGCTTCTGCGGCGGAAGCAAACTGTCTGCCGTCTCCCAGCACGTGGATGTGCCAGCCTTTTTCGACCATCTGCCAGTTGGCTTCGTAGCGGTCCATCGTGATCTGCATGCGACCTCCGCCGGATGCGATGCACACGTCGAAATCCGGGCTCCTCAGTTCGGAGAGGAAATCTTCGAAAGGCAGGATGTAGTCCAGTGCGGACGTCTCGCCGACGTCACGGCCGTCGATCAGTATATGCACGCGCACGCGACCTACGCCTTCGGCTTTGGCCTCTTTGATCATGGCTTTCAGGTGATCGATATGGGCGTGGACGTTGCCGTCCGAGAACAGCCCCAGAAAATGCAATGTGGAACGGTTCTTCTGCACGTTGCCCACAAGTTCCTTCCAGGTGTCAGAGGCGAACATTTTGCCGGTCTCGATGGAATTGGAGACCAGTTTGGCGCCCTGTGCGAACACCTGACCCGAACCGATGGCGTTGTGCCCGACTTCCGAGTTGCCCATGTCGTCGTCAGACGGCAGCCCGACGGCGGTGCCGTGAGCCTTCAGCGTGACGAACGGACGCTCGGCCATGAGTTTATCCAGATTGGGCGTGTAGGCCCTCTTGAATGCGTTGCCTTCGGAATCCGGAGCCAGTCCGACGCCGTCCATGACGATGGTGAGGACGGGGCCCTTGACTCCTTTAAATTGTTTCAAATGAGACAGTTTTTTCATAATGATCCTTTCAAATGCGTATCTATGTCCGATTTTTTAATTTCTTTTTGATCAGTTTCGAGGCTTCCGGACCGACCCACGGAGTTATGTCTTCGCCTGCTTCGATGGCGCGTCTGGCTCTTGTGGAACTGAATTCCCGGAAAGAGTCCGACGCGGGCAGATAGACCGTTTCGATCCGGTTCTCTTGCTCGTGGTTCCAGACGGCCTGCCTGTTTTCCCAGTCCAGGTCCTCTGCGTTCCGGATCCCTTTGCAGACGGTGAACAGCCCTGTCCGCCGGCAGAATTCGTAGAGCATCTCGTGGCTGGATATGACGTCCACGCCTGTCAGATGCTTCGTGGCAGATTGAGCGATCCCGACCCGTTCTTCCGTGGAGAAAAGATAAGTCTTTTCAAAGTTGTCCATGACGACGACCGTGACCCGGCCGAAAGTCCGGACGGCGCGCTCGATGAGGTCCACGTGACCGAGGGTCATGGGATCGAAACTGCCCGGTATGATGATATGTGTCATGACTTTCCCTCCTTGTACCGAAGGATCAGGATATGGTTGAGTCCGTATTTATTCCGCTTGACCGTCTCGAAAGGCAATCCGGGATCCGGTTCGAAATCCTCGCCGGTCTCGATGACGACGAGCGCGTCCCTGTCGAGCCTATGTTGAGATACAAGTGTTTCCAGGACTTCCGGGATCAGTCCGGACGCGTAGGGCGGATCCAGAAAGACCAGACCGTATGTTTCGTTCGTTCCGGTCTTCAGGAAATCCTGCGCCTTGCGGCAGAAGACCCGGCAGTTCCCGTCCAGGCGTGTCAGGGCTATGTTTTCGCGGATGATCCCGCAGGCGGCTTCCGACACGTCTACGAAATCTGCGCGTGAAGCGCCTCTGGAGACGGCCTCCAGACCCATCTGGCCCGAACCTGCGAACAGGTCCAGTACGGTGCGGTGTTGGATATCGAACTGGAGAGAGGAAAAAACGGCTTCCTTGGTCCGCTCGGCGGTGGGTCGGGTCGCGTTGGAGTCCAGCGTTTTCAGCCGGACGCCTCTGGCTTTTCCAGTGATGATGCGCATCATTGAGCAGTGCCCTCCTCCTGAGTCCCGGCGAAATGGGAGCGCACGGACATCGCGTCTTTTTTCGAGATGCCCGGCACCTTCGAGATATCCTCTTCGGAAGCTTCTTTGAGATTTGAAAGGCTCTTGAAATGAGCGAGCAGTCTTTTGGCTTTTTCAGGCCCGATGCCGGGTATGCTTTCAAGCGAGCTGCGGCGGAACTGTTTGTTTTTGCCCTCTTTCATCCGGGTGATGGAATAGCGGTGGACTTCTTCCTGGATCTTATAGATCAGGGTGAAGATGTCCGTTTCCTTGGCGATGCTGATCTCGTCTTTGTCCGTGCACAGCGCGCGCGTTTTGTGATAGTCGTCTTTGACCATGCCGAAAACGGGGATCTCGATCCCCATCCGGTCAAGGACCTGCCGGACGGCTCCAACGTGCGTCCGGCCTCCGTCCAGAAGGATCAGGTCCGGATATTTGGAAAAGGAACCGGCATCGTCCTGCAGATGGGAAAGTCTTCTGGAGATCGCTTCCTGCATGGATGCATAGTCGTCCGGGTGACCGTCCAGCGTTTTCATTTTGAAAGTCCGGTAGTCCGATTTCAGAAACTTGCCGTTTTCGTAGACGATCATGCCGGCCGTGATCTGTTCTTTGCCGTAGTTGGATATGTCGTAGGATTCGATCCGTTCCGGGACCGTTTCCAGGTCGAGCAGCTGGGCCAGCCGGATGAGCGTTTGGTCGCTCTGCTCGTTCTTCAGCCGGTTCTGTCGGAGTTCCTCCAGGGCGTTTTCGTGAGCCAGCTGGCAGAGTTTCTTTTTGTGGCCGCGCTCGGGGATGAAGACGTCCACGCGCCGTTGCGCGACGGTTTTCAGGAATTCGGAGATCAGTTCCCTGTCCTCTTCTTCCAGACCGCCCTCGATCAGGATCTCGGACGGGATATAGGCCGTCTGACGGTAGAAATCGCAAAGGAATGCGGATAGCTGGGAGGACTCCACGAACTGCTCCTTCCCGAACAGGTAGGCCACGTGGTTGTTGACCCGTCCCTCGCGGACGAAAAGCCCGTACAAACAGCTCCCGAAATCCGTCTCCACGAAGGAGAAAACGTCCTGCTCGGCGTTCGGATCCGAGACGACCTGCTGAGACGCGTGCAGCTTGTCCAGCGCGCGGATGGCGTCCCGGCAGACCGAGGCGGCCTCGAACCGGAGCGACTCCGCATATTCGTTCATGCGTTCGGTCAGCATCTGGGCAACGCCCGCGGTGTGGCCGCTCAAAACGTCCATGGCCGCGCTGATCCTTTTGGCATAATCTTCGGGCGTCACGTCTCCGCGGCAGACTCCGCAGCACTGCCCCATCTGGTAATAGAGACAAGGCTCCACTTTCCCGATCTTTTTGGGAAAGTCGTGGGAGCACATGGGGATGCCGAACGTCTTTTTCAGCACGTCCATGATGGAAAAAACGGTGGAGACGCCTGTGAAAGGACCGAAATAGCGGGCCTTGTCCGAGTCCCTCTTCCGGGTGAACCGGAGGGACGGATAGTCTCCGGACGTGACTTTGATATAGGGGTAGGACTTGGCGTCCTTGAGCCTGATGTTATATCTCGGGTTGTGGGTCTTGATGAGCGTGTTCTCGAGCGACAGCGCTTCGATCTCGGTCTTGCAGATCATGTACTGGAAATCCGCGACCCGGGAGACCATGCGGGAGGTCTTGACCGTTTTGTCCGACTGCTGGAAATACTGGGAGACCCTATTTTTGAGCTTTTTGGACTTCCCGACGTAGATCACCCGGCCCGCGTCGTCGTACATGATGTAGACGCCCGGGCAAAGCGGCAGACTGTTCGCTTTTTTCAGAAGTTCGTCCCTGGAAAGGGACCGGATGGTCTCGCTCATCTTGTCCTCACAAAAAAAACAGCGTGAATATGTCTCACGCTGTGATCCGTATCTGTTCAGCCGGGGCCAGATGGGTATGGTCCGGCGTGATATCAAAACAGGGATATGCTTTGCGTAAAGACAGGTGCATATGAACCTTGTTCGAAAGGCGATTCAGTCCGAAAACTCGGAATCGATCAGTGCGGCAAGCGCATCCAGAGCGGCTTCCTGATCCGGACCGTCCGAGATCATCTTGATCTTCATCCCTTTGGCGATACCGAGAGACAGGACACCAAGCAGACTCTTGGCGTTCACTCTGCGGCCCTCTTTCTCGACCCAGATGGAGCTCTTGAAGCAATTGGCCTTTTGAACGAAAAATGTTGCGGGTCTGGCATGGAGACCGCTTGAATTTGTGACTACAATCTCTTTGGAAATCATAATCTCCGGCGCCGGCTGAAACGTCCGGTGCACTACTCCTTCTATGAGAATATCAATACCGGAAACGGAAGGTTTCCGGGATGTCGATCCGAATGTGCGAAAACGCTTACGCAATTTTCTATAGTAATTATACCAAAAAACAAAGTCTATACGCAATACACAATAATGTTTGATTTTTAAGAGAAAAATTTGCCCGGTTTTATGCAAAAAGCACAAAAAACCGGACAAAGTGTCGGAAAAGATACCAATTAGGC
>CADBRS010000085.1 GCA_902797125.1 uncultured Ruminococcus sp. | reverse complement strand
CAGCTCGCGATTGATCCGCGAGAGTTCCGCCCTGTCCCGTTCAAGCGCCTGCGTTTGGGCATACTCGTTCGTGATATCGGATGCGATCAGTTCATACAGATGCTCGCCGTCCAGATCGATCTCCCGGCGGGAAAACCGCCACATCCGATCTTCGACGGCATGGATCCCGTCTCCAACTTTCTGATAAAACTGATCCCCGTTCAAGAGCGGGCCATCCGTCAGTGCCGCGCAGAGGCGATTCATACAGACATTGGAAAAATCGACTTTGCCGCTGTCCTGATAGCAACAGACCCCGCAGGGAATCTGATCGAGGAACGACTTGATCGATGCCGGCGTGATGAAAGACCTTTCGTAACGGATACCGAAGCCTAAAAGCAAACCCAGAGCGGAAGTCAAAAGCACAAGTGCAGCGATCCACCAGACAAAAGGAATACCGCACAGGAATTCCGTCACGGATGAGGCTGTAGAAATGCCACGCTCAGACAGTGTCAGATCGAAGATGACCTGCCACAAGAACAGAAGTTGAGTCAATAATACAAGCGAGAAGGCAACAAACAGATATTTTTTTCTGATCCACGATATGACCGCACTGAAGATCCCGGATAGACACAACATGAATACCCAAAGCGCCAAGCATGCGCGGACAAGAGGTGAAAGGGCCATGAACGGAGTCATACCGCACCCCCTTTCATCGAAAAGCACATATATGTGATGTCATCTTCATTCTGAATATCCGTGTCGATCCCCTGCGTGGACAACCCGGTCAACGCCTCCTCCGGCAAAGACA
Source organism: uncultured Ruminococcus sp. (assembly GCA_902797125.1). Lineage (GTDB taxonomy): Bacteria > Bacillota > Clostridia > Oscillospirales > CAG-272 > RUG14240. Next base: position 8,796 of record CADBRS010000085.1, on the reverse strand, counting down.
CGGTCAGATGCTCGAAAGTGATCTTGATAACCGCATATCCGTCGCCGGACAGATTGACGAATACGCCGGCCAGTGAGGATACATTGCTTTCAATGATCGATTCGAACGCCTCGAACAGGGCCAATGCCTGATCCGAGTGGATTTTGCAGTCCGTACTGCCCATAAATTCACTTGGGATCCCGCAATAATTGAGATAGCGAAGAATTTCAGAAAAAGACAGCCCCAGTTCGCCCGCTGCGATCTCCTCTTCCTCCTCGGACAGGAGCATCAGATTGGCATAGCGCTTGATATATGCGCCCAGCAGGACGATCTGCCTGCGAATCCGGTCCTTTTCGACAGGATCCGCGGATCGCTTGGCCGCTTCGGCATACCCGGAGATGGCAGCTGCCTGCCGTCTGGTACTTCTGGCGATCGAATCGTACACCATTGTCCGCTGATGGATCACAGTCTGCTTCTCTTTCAGCTCGTTGCGCAGCCGGATGAGCTCAGCCTCTTCCGCAAGTCCTTCCTTAGCCTCGGCAAGTGCCTCGTTCAGCCGGTCCAATTCGGTCATATCGACCTGCCAAAAACCGTATCCTCCGGGTATTTTCATTTTATGAAGGACGGTATGTGTGTCGATATGAGCGCCGCTTTCCGCCACAGCCTGATCGGGAGTGAGCGGAGCGGCAGAAGCCGATGCATATACGGGACTGCCCCTTTGGTCTGTGATCTGAGCAGAAATGGACAAATGGTTGAACATTTTACTGTAGTCGCTGTTGGTGCGGATGAATCCGAGCGACATACAGCACTCAAGAACGGTCGCGGCTGTAATGATATGGGCTTCCGGAAATTCGATGATATTCGTTCCGTTAAGTTTCGGCATCGTGCCGGTCAGGAGTAGCACATACATGATCACCCCGATCGAAAACGGGATCAAAATGATCCATGCGCTCTTTTTGGCAGTTCCCACACGGCATTTGACGACCAGAATGATGATCGAGGCAAGCGAAAGTGCGAACTGCCAGGCGTTGACTACATAGAAAAGCCAGCCGTGGGTATAGTCTCCGTCCCAGCCTTCGAACTCGGGCTGGAACGAAAAGACCTGCTGATGCAGATCGTTGGTGAGCACGAGCAGAATCAAAACAACAGTCAGGCCTAGCGCGAAGAACCATTTTTTAGGGATCCTCGCACTGTCTTTAGCCGACACGAGCAGAGCGATGCCGAACAGCAAAAGCGGGATGGACAGGATCGGGACATAGTACAAGTACCAGGCGTGGCGGGCCAATATCCCGACTTCAGATACGGCACTGTACTTGATGCCGCGAAGCAGGATCAGAAGCAGTTCCATCAGCGATATGACTTTCACCATGACCGAAATACCGCCCGTCGGCGTCACCCGGTGATAATTATAAAGGACCAGGCAGACAGCAAGTATCAGCAGATAGATCGTTGAAAGATTCCGTATCGGAAACACGTCGGGAATGACGTTGACCTGCGGAATAATATTGACCGCAAGCAGCAAATAGTAGATCCCGATCCGCCCCAGCGCTTTTCTGATCTCTTTCACGGCGCTAGTCCTCCCTTCTCTGATGACTGAAAACCCTTGTCCCGCCACGATTTCGGGCATAAGGTGTGTCGCTTCTGCGACAAAAAGAAAAGTCGACAGTCCTTTTGAACAAAAAACTCGACCTTTCTTTTTCTGTGTTGCCGTCTTATACCGGACGGCGTGTCAGGTGGCATGAAAGACCGGTTTCACGATCCTGAGTGTTCTCAGAAGACCGCAACCGATCCACCTTTCTCAAAATCCCCGTAGAATTGGGTAAATTGTTTTTTCAATTCTTCCAGCTTTTCCTGTTTTTTGTTCATCTCGAAGAGCCGATCCGTCAGTTTGTTATTCCAGATGACCTTTATCCATCCAAAGACGGTACCCGCAATGCTCAGACCCAGCAGAACGTAAACGAATGTCATTCCCTTGCCGACGTTGAAGATGGTTGAGATGAAAAGAACGAAACAGGCGGCAATCAGCAACCCGCACAGCCCGGTCGAACGCGAGATCTTGGATTCATTCGGCCGCCTGAACCTGAAATATTTATGTTCTATCTCCCGGATCTGATCTTCTGTGTCTTCGATCGCATCGCGATGTTTTCTTCTCAATCCGTCGACAGCATTCTGGTATTGCCCGCCTGATACCCGGTCAGCTTCCTGAATGAGCGCAGGATCCGCGGGGTCGGAGTCTGAATCCTGATAGGCCCCAAGAGACGGACATCTGACCCGGCTCAGAAACAGTCCGACATAACCGGAAGGATCATCCGGCCGGACTTCTTTCAAAGCGTGATAAAGCCTTTCTGCCGGGGCATAATCGCCCTGCCGCAGATAATTGTCGGCTTGTTTTTTCCAGGAAGCCAGCATAGTCCGGATCCGTTCGCCAGTTTCTACATCCGCGTACTGGATAGCCCGTTTCAATTCGGACAGATCCTCCGGTATGCCTGAAGGCAGGATCTCCTGCTCGTTCCGCGCTCTGGACTGACACAAAAACAAACCCAGATACGCAGGCGAGTGCTTAGGGGACAGATCCAGAACCCGGTCAAAATAGGTTGCTGCAGGGCGGAAATCTCCATCCTCCAAAAAGACAAGAGCCCGCTCCATCAGTGTGCCGCTGTTTACGAAATTGTCGATGCTCAAGTGCGCCTTCAGGTCGACGATCTTCTTTTCTCTTTCGACTTTGGAACCGCAGTAGGAACAGAAAAAAGTGTCTCTGTCTTCTTCGACATTAAGGTTCGCTCCGCAGTTTGGACACTTGACTGCAACAAATCCCATGTTTCGAGCCCTCCTTTCCCGGAAAATGATATTCGGCTCAGCAGTTTGCCCGTTTCCCCGTTTTGGGAAAACCCGGGTAAACTTGCAGCAGATAATGTTAGATCTCTTCCTGTGTCAAGGAGTATAGACCGCGCGAGACAAGAGCGGATTCCGATTTTTCGGTGTCCGTGACGCGAAAGACCATCACGGCTTTGGACTGCCCACGAAGCGAGAGGCAGGAATACATATATTCGATGTTCACTTCCGCATCGGTCAATGTCTGAAGCAGATGGTTGAGGCCGCCCGCCTCGTTCGGGATCTCAAATGCGAGAACAGGCGTCAGCGCGGCGATGAACCCGTTTTCTTTCAGAGCGTTCATGGCGGACAGCGTGTCGTCGGCAATGATTCTTGCAATGCCGAAATCTTTTGTTTCAGCGAGCGACAAGGCGCGCATATTGATACCGGATTTGGCCAATTCAGCGGTCATCTGATTCAGCATGCCGGGTTTGTTTTCCAAAAAGACGGATATTTGCTTAACACTCATGGCTGTTCCTCCATTTAAACTTAGACTTTTCTCTTGTCGATCACACGGACGGCTTTGCCTTCGCTGCGGGTGATCGTTTTCGGGGCGACCAGCGAGACCTTGGCCTTGATGCCCAGCATCGATAACAGCCCTGCGGACAGTTTGGCCTGACGGTCGGCTATCGCGCCGATGTTGTCCGTGAACATTTCAGGCGTCATTTCGACCAGCACTTCAAACGTGTCGGTGTTGTTGACGCGGTCCACGATGATCTGATAGTTCGGGGCGTAACCCTGGTTCAGAAGGACGGTTTCGATCTGGCTCGGGAAAACGTTGACGCCGCGGATGATGAGCATATCGTCCGTTCTTCCCTGCGGTTTACGCATGCGGACGTGCGTTCTTCCGCAGCTGCACTTTTCTCTCGTCAGAACGCAGATATCCCTTGTCCGGTAACGGATCATCGGGAAAGCTTCTTTGTCCAGACATGTGAAAACAAGTTCGCCCTGGCTGCCTTCAGGCAGCGTTTCTCCCGTGTCAGGATCGATGATCTCGGCGTAGAAGTGGTCTTCGTTGATATGCATGCCCCGCTGTTCGGAGCATTCAAAAGACACGCCCGGACCGGAGATCTCGGTCAAGCCATAGATATCATATGCTTTGATCCCCAGCATCTCTTCGATGTTGTGACGCATTTCCTCGCTCCAGGGTTCTGCTCCGAAAATGCCTGCTTTCAAGGGGATATCGTCCGGACCGTAGCCCATCTCTTTCATCGATTCCGCCAAATAGGCAGCATAGCTCGGGGTGCAGCACAAAATCGTTGCTTTCAGATCCATAATGAACATGATCTGTCTTTCCGTGTTGCCGGAACTGGTCGGGACTGTCAGGCAGCCCACCTTGTGAGAACCGCCGTGGAGTCCGGCACCGCCGGTAAACAGTCCGTATCCGTAAGCGACCTGGCAGACGTCCTCGTTGGTGCCGCCTGCCGCCACGATGGCGCGCGCACAGCATTCTTCCCAGAGGTCCAGATCGTGCTGCGTATAGAAAGCGACGACGCGTTTCCCGGTCGTCCCTGATGTCGACTGGATCCTCACGCAATCCTTCAGCGGTTTGGCGAGCATGCCGTAGGGGTATGCGTCACGCAGATCTGCTTTGGATAAGAAAGGCAGTTTCTTGATATCGTCGATAGTTTTGATGTCATCCGGTGTGACTCCGGCATCCATCATTTTCTTGCGGTAGTACGGGAGGTCCTCCCATACATGCTTGATTTGTTTGACGAGCTTCTCGTTTTGGATCCTGACGATCTCTTCACGGGAAGCCCGTTCGATTTCGGGCTGGAAATATCTTTCCATTCTTTCCTTTCTCCTTCATACCTGTCAAAAGCGGTCAATAATCAAAATGCAGTATGTATTTATAATCATACACAATTTATAACAAAATGGCAAGAAAAATCCTCATTTTGGGCCAAAGTTTTCAGGTTTCGTTTTCGGCTTTGGCCAATTGTTCAGACTGATCTAAACAGATCTGCGAAAGGCAGACAGCAAAAACAAAAAAAGGAGCTTTGTTTATCCCCTTTTCCTGATTATCTTTTTTCTGTCTGATTGGATTCAGTCCTTTTCCGGAAAAACGGTGTTGACGATCGCTTCCACATCGTGGGCATAGGATTCGACTGCAAGTACGGTCTGATCCGCATATGAGAACATCAGCATCTGCCCGAGCATGCCGCCTTTGCCGTATGTCTGTTTCGTCCGGCTGCGTCTGGAAAAAGTATATCTTCTCTCCAGCGCGAGCCTGACCCACTCCTTCGAGATCAGCCTTTTCCCGTCCCAGAGTCCGTCCTGTATCCAGAGCTGCCCGAGTTTAGCCATATCGTCTGTCGAGATATACAGGGCCGTGCCGCCCAGGCTCCTTCCCTTCGGATCCGAGCTCCAGGCCGCCTCCCGGAACTTCGCCGGATTGAAAAATCTTTCCCTCATCAAGTCTGACAGACTTTTTCCGGTCAGTTTCGTGATCATGCACGAAAGCAGAAAGAAGTTATTGTCCGAATATCGCTCGATCCGGCCCGGTTCTTCTTCTATCTTCTTGTAGAGGATATAATCCAGCCAGTCCCCGTCGGTATAAGCCCTGAGATTTTCGCAATCCAGATCGTTTCCGGTCAGACAGCCGGTCTCGTGCCTGAGGAGGTTGTCCACCGTGATATCGCCCCACAAAGGATCGGCTCCTTCCGGCAACGTCCCGAAGACGTCCCCGATCGTCGTATCCGGCGTCAAAAGTCCGTCGTCGTAGCAGAAACCCACGCCCAGCATCGTAAACGATTTACTGACGGAATAGATGTTCCGGACGGTCGCCACGAGGGAGTTGAGTTCATAATCCCGGGGATAAACAGTTTCTTTTTGCCCCTGTCTGATGACAGTGACCGCATAGACCCGCAGGCCGTTTTTTTCAATGACATCGAGAATATCTTTCATCCCGTCCCCTTTGTTACAGCGGCCGAAGCCGGACTTCACGCTGCGTGATCACAAACGGCGTCCGTCCGTTGACCGCTTCCCTGCATTGTGCTAATGCTCTGTTCATTTTCTTTGCAAGCTGCTCGATCTTTTCGTCGATGATCAGGTTAGAAGGATCGTAAACGAGCGTGAATGCGTCCTCTCCGACGATCAGATCACGGATCGCCCTGTGTCTCAGATGCTCGCCGATTTGTTTTGCATCGGTCATGGATTCCAAATCATAGAGCATGACGGAGCTACGTGCCGAGGTGATATCGATCTCATCGGAGAGCCTCACCAATGCGGCCAGATAAGGGACGCAAATATTATCTCCCTCTGGAGTCACCAGATCGATGGGATAGGCGTTTTCATCCAGCAGATCCGTTTTCCGGTGGCCTCTCGAGACCTGTATGACCGCTTCCAGATACTCCCGGCTCGGGAACTCGAAAAAGTCCGCATATTTCCGGACGAAAAGGCCGGAATAAACGTGATGGAAATCACGGATCTGATCGGCAATGGAAGCATCGGGATGAAGCTTGAAATAATCGCCGAAATCGATCTTGCGCGAGAATTCCTCAAAATCTTTTTTCGTGATTCCCATGCCTGTGTCGTGAAAATAGCATCCCAGCAGCAGCACATACAAGTCTGCCCGGTTCAGTTTGTCCAGTTGATCTCCGATGATCCGTCTGCAAAAATCGATGACAGAAATGGAATGCATCTCCGTATGATCCGTGTATTCGGGGAAAATCAGTTTATAGTTGGACAAAATCTTCTGCAGCGCAAAAACGCAGTCGGTAAACCTTTTATGGAGGGCCGGGTCCAGCTCGCGCAGACGAAATTCGAGAGCAAAACTTCTGTCTTGATCTGTCATGAGTTGCCTTTGGCCTTTAGGCACTGTTCCTGGAAGAACAGAAAGATCTTTTTTCCGTCCACGCAGTTGGGCTTGTGGAATGTGCACATCAGGCGTTCCGGATGCCACTGAACGGAATAGATCGGGAGCGTCTCATGCTCCAAGGCTTCGATCACGTTTCCGTCCTCAGACCATTCCACGGCCTTCAATCCCTCGCCGACGACGTCCGCTGCCTGATGGTGAGCCGTGTTGGTGGTCGGATGAAGTCCGTACAGACGGTCGATGAACGAGCCGCTTTCGGCATATGTCGCGTGGATATTGTCCGCACCCGTCTCCAGATTATGCATATGAACGGGAGCATTGGGAAGGTGCTGGATCAGAGTCCCTTTGAAATACACATTCAGGACCTGATGACCCCTGCAGATACCCAAGATAGGTTTTCCGGCCTCGATAAATTGCCGGATCAGGGAGAATTCGTTCTGATCCCGTTCCCGGTTGATGCTGCTTTCCTCGGTCCCGTTCATCGGCTGACCGTACACGGCGGGATCTACGTCTCCGCCGCCGCACAGGATCAGTCCGTCAAAGCCTTCCGGCGTTTCACCGCCTTCTGCCTGGACCGGTTCCGCCCCGATATCGTTGACCGCAGCGATATAATATTTGGCACCGTTCTTAGATGCTGATAAAAGAAATCTGAGTTTCATATTATTTTTATCCGTCAATCTGTTTTCTTGTCGATCAATAAGACCGTGTTGGCCACGGCTCTGACTTCCCTGCCGTCGTCGGAAGGAGAGGTCATAAGCTCCAGTTCGCCCGTTTCCTGGTTTTCCAGGAACAATGCGCTCGATCCGCCTCCGTCAAGGTTCAGCGCGTCGGTAGCGCCTAAATATTTGAATATGAGCGCCATATCCATGAAGGATGCTCCGTTGGAGAGCTCTTTTTGCCGTCCGTCGATTTCGACCAGATATAAAGTCCCATCCGCGTCGTATCCGATTGCGGACCGGGGATGATTTTCCGTAAAGAACTGGTCATCGATCACATCAACGACTTCGCCGTTCCGGAGGATGATGCCCTCGCCTCCGACCAGCTGATACCACAAGCTGCTCTGGGCTTGGTTTCCGATATAGAGAGCGCCGGTCTTCTTGATGCCGAAACAGTGTTTTGTCCAAGCCGGGGTCCCGTCCTTGTTGATCAGTTTTTCGGTGATCTGGACGCCGTTCTGATACATCGGACCCAGCGGTTTGCAGGTATCATAATCGAACAGATCGCCGTTGATAGCCGCGATCACGTTGACGTCGAAGGCCTGTTCCGCGGCTTTGGCCTGTCCCAGAGGTGTCTGAAGCGAATGGATGCTGGTCTCTGCCTTCGGGCTGCCGATCATGATGTCCGCAGCGCCTTTTTGAGCGATGACAGCTTTGACGATGACAGGCCTTCCGTCTTCCCGCGTATAGGTCAGTTCCGTATAGGTGATGCCGGTCTTGACTTCCGTATCCTGTCTTGCGACCAGCTTGAGTCCGTTGTCATATTTCGTGTTCGGAATATAGGCCAATCTGGTCAGCGGGCAGGTTTCGATCACAAACTGTTCGAGACCTGTTTCCGTAAAAACGAAATAATCAGACAGAAATTCGTTTACGGCAGTCTGGAGCTGGTTGGCGGGAGCTTTGATCACCACCGAACCGTTCTGGTCTCGCTCGATTGAATAATACTTTGTGCCTTCTCCGCTGTACAGATAGATTGCCTGCTTGTCAGTGGATCCCCCGCTGAGGGCCAATATTTTAGGCACATATCCTGTCAGATTGGTGATGCGTTCCGCGACCAGTTTCCCTACGGATTTGGCCTCGGTGCCCGAATAGTAGATCGTGATGTTTTTCGCATCCAATCCGTTGAGGATCAGGTTGGAGAAAGGATAAGAACCGTCTCTAAAGATCTTTTCAAGACCCGTGGGGACACCGGCTTTGGCTCCGGTGCCGGTCCCTGTGTATCCGTATTGCTCTTCCAGGAATGCCTGCGCCGCTTTTTTCAAGGTTTCGGCACTGCGCCCGCCAATGACGACCGTATGATCGTCCGGCGTGGCATACAGATAGTCTCTTTCCCTGAGTTCGACCATCACCCCGGAAGCTTCTTTGGAAGTGGCTCCGATCAGGATGACCTTCTCCGGCTGCGCGGACGCATTG
>CADBRS010000084.1 GCA_902797125.1 uncultured Ruminococcus sp. | reverse complement strand
TTCAGGACGATCTGCAGACTCTCTACACATCCGGAACCGTTTTCCACGCATTCCTCGGCGAGAAACTGCCCGATTGGAAATCCGCAGCAAATCTGGTTCGGAAGATCGCAGAAAACTACAAGCTGCCTTACTACACCATGTCTCCGACCTATTCCGTGTGCAAGAACCACGGCTATCTAACCGGTGAACAGACCAAGTGCCCGCATTGCGGAGAAAAGACTGAAGTTTACAGCCGGATCACAGGTTACTACCGTCCCGTCCAGAACTGGAACGACGGCAAAGTTCAGGAATATAAGGACCGCAGGGTTTACAATATCGGACATTCCAAACTGACACATACCGGACCTAACCCCGCTCCCGTCGATAAACCGGCTCAGGAAGTCTGTGCCTGCAATGAAACCGTGGAAGAGCCCAATGGGATCCTCCTCTTCAAGACCATGACCTGTCCGAACTGCAAAGCTGCCGCAGCCTTGCTGGACAAAGCAGGTATTTCCTACCGCGCCCTCAATGCTGATGAGGAAGCCGAGTTGGTTGGGCAATACGGCATACGCCAGGCACCGACATTGGTCGTACCCAAAGCGGACGGAACCTTTGACAAATTCAAAGGAGTCTCCGAGATCAAAGGGTGGATCAATTCCCTCGCGGCAAAAGCCGTCTGATGAACGATTTGGCAGGCAGGAATTCCAAAAGAGTTCCTGCCTGTACTTTCCAAGGAGATTTTTGCGATGCATGATATCATCATAGTTGGCGGAGGACCGGCCGGCATGACTGCCGCGCTCTATGCCCAACGCAACGGAAAAACCGCTCTCGTTTTTGAAAAAACGGGATTCGGCGGTCAGATCACTCACTCCCCCAGAATTGAAAACTATCCGGGCACACTTTCGATGAGCGGTAATGAACTTGCCGATAAGATGCTGGAACAGATCCTTGCGCAGGGTGCCGAGATCGAGTTTGAGACCGTAACGTCTGTCACGGAAGAAAACGGGCTCAAGATCGTCAAGACGGAAGAAGGCGGCCGCTATGAAGCCAAAGCCGTGATCATCGCCACAGGCGTGAAGCACAGAATGCTGGGGCTTGAAAACGAGGATCAATACATAGGCGAAGGCATATCTTTCTGTGCCGTTTGCGACGGTGACTTTTACAAAGGAAAAACAGTCTGTGTCGCAGGCGGGGGCAACTCCGCTTTGCAGGAAGCGATCCTTCTGTCGGAAAAATGCAAAGAAGTCATCATTCTCCAGGATCTTCCCAATCTGACGGGAGAGCAGAGGCTTCAGGACATCTTGAACGTCCGGCCCAACGTCCAAATCAGAACGAGCGTCAAAATCGACAGTTTGATCACCCAGAACGACGCGATCACGGGATTGAATATCTCCTCCCGTATCGACGGATCAAAAGATTCTGTCGGTTGCGACGGATTGTTTGTCGCCATCGGTCTGATCCCTGAAAACGAGTCATTCAAGAATCTTGCGGATCTGAATGCGTATGGGTATTTCGATTCTGATGAGCAATGTACGACGCGGACCCCCGGTATTTTTGTGGCCGGCGACTGCAGAAGCAAACGCATCCGCCAGATCACGACCGCTGTTTCCGACGGAGCCACAGCCGCTTTGGGAGCATGCCTTTATATCGACAATCTTGTGGACAACAAGTAAATCATTTCCAAGCGGAAGGCAGGTTCGTTCCTGCCTTCTTTGCTATTTTCGATCCGAAAAACAGCTAGCATGATAGCATACAAGTGATCGTGGGAAACTTGCATTAACTCTTGCCCTTGATGACCTGACAGGTCCGTTTCTTTCAGTATATCTGTCAAACATCTTGACAAGTGCTTGAAAATGAAACAGAAATCTGCTATAATGACACTGGGTAAATCCCAAAAAACGGAGGATACTTTAAATATGAAAAAACTATTATCATTAGTAATTGCACTAATTATGATCGTTTCAGTTGCAGCTCTGGCCTCTTGCGGAAAATCTGAACCCACCAGTTTTGCTACTCCGGAAGAGCATTTGACATATGTTTGGACCAAACAAGTCAACCAGTCATCAGATGCTGCTTTGGATCAGTACGAAGAAGCCCGCACCAGTTTGACCGGTGCAAAAATGACGACTGAAGTCAAGGTCACCCTTGGCGAAGGTTTGAAGTCCATGCTCAAAGAGATGGTTGATCTTGATTCTATCAACAGCCTCTCCTACAAATTTGAGTCCAACGCAACTCTCGAAAAGAACGCAGGCGACGCCACGCTCTTCGTAAACGACAAAGAAGTCCTGAACGGTTCGTTCGTCTTTGATGCAACCGAAGGCACCGTTTTTGCAAAAGTTCCTGCCCTCTACAAGGACTACTTCAAAATCGTTTTAAACGAACAAAGCGAATCCGGCATTGATCTTGAAGATTTCGATCTCTCATCCGATATGGATGTTGAAGTCTTTAAAGATCTGCTGAACGCTCTGCCGACAAAAGATCAGCTGAAAGATCTGGTCGCTAAATATATCGTTACCGCTTTGGACTCTCTGAAGGGTGTGACTGAAGAAGAAGGCGACTATACCGTTGACGATATCACAGTGAACGCCAAGATGGTCAAAGTCAAGATCACCGCTTCAACTGTTCTGGATATTGCTAAAGATATCCTGACAAAAGTCAAAGAAGACAAGGATATCAAGTCCATCGTGGACAAAATCGGCGAAGCCACCAAAGAAAAAGAATCCGGCGATGCCTATAAAGAATTCCAGGATGCCATCGATAAGGCTCTTCAAAGTATTGAAAACACCCGGAAGGATGTCGATGAAAACGTAGCTATCGATCTGCTCTTCGTCACCAATGAAAAGAACGAGATGCTCGCTATCGAAGCCGAGGCTACCGAATCTGACGGAGCCAAGTCCACTTTCCGGATGGCAAGCCTGGACAAAGACGGCAAATATGTGATCGATGTCAGCGCGACTTCCCGCTCCATGGATATTGCGATCCAATCCAAAGGCGTTAAATCCGGCGACAAACTCACAGGTCCTGTAAAGATCCTTTCCAACAAGGATGAGGTTTTCTCATTCAATATCAAAGACTTTGATATCGAAGCCCTCAAGAACGGAACGTTCTCCGGCGCTATCGTGATTCCGTCCGAACAGATTCAGAAACTGTTGAGAAAGACTCAGCAGTTCGGCTCTTCCGGCATGGATATGAGTGGCATGATTGTGGCTGCTCTCGGCACATATGATATTACGATCGAAGGAACCGCAACTGCAAAAGATGTAAATCTGACTCTTTCCATGGCGAATGCACAGCAGTCGTTCGCTTCAGTTCAATACAAAGCTTCCGTCTCCGGAAAGCCCAATATTCCTTCACCCAAGGCTGACAAGACCGCTGAAGATGTCATGTCTGATCCGAATGCGATGACTAATTTTGTGGATAACCTCAAAGCCAACCTGAAAGACGCCGGTGTGTCAGACCGTCTGACCGATCTCCTGACAGAATCACTGGGCGGCATGATGGGCGGATATGAAGAATTTGGCGATCCTACAGGTGCCTGATTCAAAAATCATCCGCAACAAGATAAGGAGCACCGCTCCTCATAACAGATAACCGAAAAGGGGCGTGAAACCTGAAATGATTCAGGAGACACGCCCTTTTGCTATTTGGTTTGCAGATCGGAAAGAGGACTGTCTATCCCGATACTGCCCTGCTCTATTTGTTGCTCAATGATTCTTCCAGCAATGCAAAATAGGTATAAGGATCTACAACTGTGATCGTTTTATCCGGCATTAACTGCTTCAGTTTCTCCACGCATGTGATCACATAAGTCGGAGTGACCCATACGACTCTTGTCATCATGAATGTGGCATGACCCGATCTCAGCCGCTCCCTGATCCCGCCAACCAGAGAACGTGCGCATTCGTCTGCATCCTGTCGGTCAAAATAGTTGTAGATCGGATCCATCACGAGTCCGGTTTTGCTGTCGACATGCTGGTACAGAGGAGTCCCTGTTCCGCGTTTCAGCTGATTGGAGATCAGCATGCCCACGCCTCCGGGAGAATACTGGGCCAAAAAGCCGGTGGATGTCGTGGAAGGCGCCTGGTAGTCCCAAATATCTGCGGCAATGGACATATCTGTCAATGCGAAATATTTGCGGTGCTGAGCCACATAGTCGGGCCACTTTCCTTCCGCTACCCGGCTTGGATTATACCAGCCTGCGCCTCCGTTAGCCACAAAATAATCATTCGCCGTCGCATTACGATAGGCAGATTCGATCAAATCAGGATAATCGTCCAAAAGATTCGGATTGACCGCCCATGCAAGAGGAATGTCTCCTCTGGCACTGTCATGCCAGTTGTCATAGAACTTAGTATAAAAAGATCCTGCAGCATCATAGTCTCCCATGATCATCAGCAAGTAGACATGATCTTCATCATCGACTAGATCGATCATCTCTTTCGGCCTGTTCTGCTTCAAAGGAGCAGCCAGTTCGTAATTCTTATGGACTGTCCGGTTGCATGCAGATTCAGTAACCGGATTCCAAAAACAACCGTAAGGAGTAAATGTATAAACGACTTCCCATTCCACATGTGTCGGTTTATATTTTGAGGTGAATGATTCGTCATTCCCGCTGTCAGAATACTTTTTTGAATTATAGAACCCGTCGACTTCGGTCAGCTGATCATCGTCTCTTTGCGAGCTGAGTGATTTCAGAATCAAAAGATAAGTATTGTAATCCGTCCCCAACGGCTGTGTCAAATCATCTTTCGGAGCTTCATCCTGCCATATGGAAAGATCGTAAACAAAGCCTTTGTGGAAAATAGCCTTGTCTCTGGGAACGAGGTATCTGACGTTTCCGCTCTCTCTGGCAAAACATGAGTCTTCGAAAGAAAAAACATGTGTCACCGAGCATTTGCCCGTGTCCAGATATTCACGGATCATCCAACGGTAAACATCGTTTTTGACGCTTCCCGTTTCAGTTCCGTCAAATTTGCCGATCAGCGTGATCACTTTCAATTGGTCAGAAAGACTGGTTTTATATTTTGTATACTGGTCCTGCGTCATGATCACCGCATCTTCAACGCCGGCGATCGTGGTGGCCGCATTCAAAGTGGCCGGCACAGCAGGATCCCAAAGTACCACAGACTTCAGGTAAGGGCTGACCATCTCCAGAAGATTTGTAAATCCGGAAATCGCCGTCTGGTCGAAAGTCGCGATCCAATCTTCTTTCAGATAATTCTTCGTGTAGTTGATCTGTCCGGAGATCAGATAGATCTTTTCCCCTTCGTGTTCCCTGTTATAGAGCCCCTGCAAACCGACGACCGTGGCACACATATCATACTTGTCGTATTTGCCTTCATCCAGCTTATA
>CADBRS010000083.1 GCA_902797125.1 uncultured Ruminococcus sp. | reverse complement strand
GCCGATGCGGAACCGGAGAACGGAGGTCACAATTGTTTCTGAAATCTTTGGAAATGGTAGGATTCAAATCCTTTCCGGACAAGACAGTTTTAAAGTTTGAGCGGCGCGACTCGAAAGAGAACGGCGGCGTGACGGTCATTGTCGGGCCGAACGGGTCCGGAAAATCCAATATTTCGGACGCGATGCGGTGGGTCTTGGCGGAAAACTCCAAAAAGACGCTGCGCAGTTCCAAGATGGAAGACGTCATTTTCGGAGGAGCCGAATCCCGCAAGCCGATGGGCTTCGCGGAGGTCACGGTCACCTTCGACAATACGGATCCGGAAAACAGGCTGGACTGCCCTTACGATGAAGTGACGATCACCCGCCGGTACTACCGGACAGGCGACAGCGAATTCTTTATCAACAGGCGTCCCTGCCGCATGGTGGACATTTATACGCTGTTCCTCAATACCGGTATCGGCCGGGACGGCTATTCCATCATCGGTCAGGGCATGATCGCCGAGATCATTTCCAGACGCAGCGACGAACGCCGCACGATCTTTGAAGACGCGTCAGGCATCGCCAAGTTCCGTAAGGTGAAGGACGATACCGAGCGCAGGCTCGCGTCCGCCCGGGACAATATGGAAAAAGTCATGCTCGTTTTCAACGAACTGGACGCAGAGATCGGTCCGCTCGAAAAGGAAGCTGAAAAAGCCAAACGCGCTTTGGAACTGATCGACGCGAAGAAAAAGGCCGACGTCAGCCTCTGGCTCTACGACACGGACAAACTCCGCGAAGATCTCCAGAACGCAGAGGTCCTGAAAGACAGCGCCATGCTGGATCTGCAGAACGCGGAAGACGCGCTTCAGTCCACTCAGGTCCGCCAGGAAAGACTGTCTGAACGCACACAGTCCAGACTGGACGCAGGCAAGGATATCCAGTCCGAGATCCAGAACCAGATCGAAACAGTCCGGAAACTGGAGTCCGAACTGGCCGTCCACATCAACAATATTTCCCACATCGACGTCTCAGTCGAAAATGAAAACAATCTGATCCGGACTGCCGATGCCAACGCCGTCGAGGAAAGAAAAACGCTGGATGCGCTGAAAGCCCGCGCCTCGGTTTTGGAATCCGAGCGGGACAAAGCCCAGGCAGACCACGATACGGTCAGCGCAAAAGCCGTTGCCGCCATGGATGCTGCATCGGCACTGGATGAAGAGATCGAGCAGATGCTGGCCGATATCAACGAGATGAGCCGGCAGTCCCAGGATGATAAAGTCCGCATCCAGGTCCTTTTGAACCAGCAGAAAAATGATGAAGATTCGGATGCCGGCATCCTGGAAGAGATTTCCGGCTACGAACAGAAAGTCGCCGAACTCAAAACACGGATCGATTCCGTGAAAAAGAGAGCGAAAGACTATCAGAAACAGCTGGATGAAGCGAAAGAAACTTTGGAGCAAACCAAAGCCGCGCTCGATCAGCTGAACGAAAATCACGAAAAATTAAAAGAAGATTACAATCAGACTCTGTTCAACAGAGATTCTGCCAGCCGCAGACTCCAGACGCTGATCGATATGGAAAAGTCTTTCGACGGTTTCGGAGGTGCGGTCAAATACATCATGAATGCCTACGAAAACGGGCAGATCACCGACGCCAAAGGCAATCATCCGGGAAAGATCTACGGGCCGCTTTCTTCACAGATCAAAGTCCAGGACGAATACGTATGCGCCATCGAGACGGCTCTCGGAGCCAGTCTGGGCCACGTCGTTGTCGAGAACGAGGAAGTTGCCAAAGCGGCGATCTACGCTCTCAAGCGTTCGGACACGGGACGGACGACTTTCCTGCCTGTTTCCTCCATGCAAAGCCAGAGCGTGACGCATGAGATGGAGGAAGCAGAGCGCTTCGCAGGCTATATCTCGATCGCTTCCGAACTGGTCCAGTATCCGGACGAGATGGAGGGTGTGATCGGGTCGCTGCTGGGCAGGACCCTTGTATTCGACACCATCGATCATGCCATCGCCATGGCCAAAGCGCAAAGATACCGCGTTCGGGTCGTGACTCTGGACGGACAGCAGATCAATGCCGGAGGATCCTTCACAGGCGGTTCATCCCATTCCAAAAACGGTTTGCTGAGCCGTTCCAACGAAAAAGAGAGGCTGGCTCAGGATCTGAAAAAACTGGATGCGCTGGTCGAGAAAAAGAAGGCTTCCGTCGAGGAATCTTCCCAAAAAATCGATGATCTGGAACAGGAACTGCTGAACGTCAGCGACCGTACAGAGGCCCTGACGCCACTTTGCAATAACGAAAACCGGACTCTGGACCGTTTGACAGACGAATGCGAGATCCAGATCAACCTTCGGGACAAACTGGTTTCCGATTATGAAACCGTCAAATCCGAACGGGGAATGATCGCAGGCGAAATCGAAGAACTCAAGGCTAAGATCGCAGAAGACGATCGTCAGCTCGAGCATCTGAATCAGCTGCGCTCTCAAAAAGATGTGGAGCGCCATGATATGGATGATGCGGCGGCGCGTCTGGCCGGAGAACAAAAAGATCTTTTCTACACCGTCAAGAATAAAGAGAATGAACTGACGACGCATCGCGAGATGATGGATCAGTCTCAGGCTCGCATCGACCGTTTCCTCACCGAAATCGAAGGTCACCGGCAAAAAATCGCTCAACTGGAGGCCAACAAACAGGCGGAGCTTCACGCGATCACCGACGTCAAGGCGTCTGTTGAACGAGATAATGCCGCGCTGGACACGCTGAAAGGCCGGCAGGAACAGATCAACCAGGACAGCCAGGAAGACATCCGGCTTCAAACCGAGATGACGGCCCTGCTCCTCGAAAAAACACAGATCAAGGAAACCTGCGCTCTGGCTTTCAGCAAAGCCGAAGAAAAAGTCGAGGCTCTCTCCAGGCAGCAGAACGAATTGTCGGGCGTTTTGTGGGATAATTACCAGATGACCCGTGCCGATGCCTATAAAGCCGGCTACGAAAAGGCGACGGATGAGAACCACGCCGAACTTCAGAAAGTTCAAAAAGACTGTACCAACAAGCTCCGCTGGATCGGCAACGTCGACCTGGGAGCAGCCGAAAAATACAGTGAGAAAAAAGTCCGCTACGATGAGATGAAAGCCCAGATCGAGGACATGGAGCACGCGGTGGCGGAACTTGAAAACGTCATCACGGGACTATCTTCGGACATGGAAGGCACTTTCGTGACCGCATTCAACCGGATCAACGAATCCTTCGGCCAGACGTTCTCCGAACTCTTCGGAGGAGGATCAGCGGAATTGTCGCTGACCGATCCGGACAACGTGCTTGAATCCGGCATCGAGATCAAGGCGGCACCTCCGGGCAAGATCATCAAGAATCTGGAACAGTTGTCGGGCGGTGAAAAATCTATTGTCGGTATCGCACTGTTCTTTGCCATCCTGAAAGTCAATCCGACGCCTTTCTGCTTCCTCGACGAGATCGATGCGGCACTGGACGAAGGAAACGTCGACCGCCTGGCCAACTATATGAAACGGTATGCCGAAGGCACACAGTTCATCATGATCACTCACCGCAGAGGCACGATGTCCGCGGCCGACAGGCTGTACGGAGTCACGATGCCGACTCATGGTATTTCAAAAGTTTTCGTGCTGAACGTGGACGATGTCAGGGCGAACAGAGGAGGACAATGGAATGGGCTTCTTGAGTAAACTGAAATCCGGCCTTCAGAAAACAAAAAACGCGTTATTCGGAAAAATACATGATATGCTCAGTCACTTCGTCCGCGTGGATGAAGATATGCTGGATGAGCTCGAAGAGATCCTGATCTGCGCCGATGTCGGCGTGGATGCGACCGAAGAGATCATCGACGAACTCCGGCTCCGGATCAAGGACGGGAGACTGAAGGAAAAAGAACAGATCATCTCGACCCTTCAGGAGATCCTGATCTCCATGATCGGCGAAGGTGAGGAACTGAAACTTGAAACCAAACCGTCGGTCATTCTGGTGATCGGCGTCAACGGGGCCGGCAAGACGACCTCAATCGGCAAGATCGCCAACCGGCTCAGAGAATCCGGTAAAAAAGTCGTGGTCGCCGCGGCCGACACCTTCCGCGCCGCCGCGATCGATCAGCTTCAGGTCTGGTGCGACAGAGCCAAAGTCGAAATGGTCCATCAGCACGAGGGATCTGATCCCGCCGCGGTCGTTTACGATGCGATCGGTTATGCCAAAACACACGGCAGCGACGTTCTGATCATCGACACGGCAGGAAGGCTTCAGAACAAGACGAATCTGATGAACGAACTGGCCAAAATCAACCGGGTCATCGACAGGGAACTGCCCGATGCCAGCCGCGAGAATCTTCTGGTCCTTGACGCGACCACCGGACAGAATGCCATCAGTCAGGCCAAGGAATTCAGCAAAACGGCCAAGATCACCGGCATCGTGCTGAACAAACTGGACGGGACCGCCAAAGGCGGTATGATCCTTTCCATACGCAAAGAACTCGATGTGCCCGTGAAATTCGTGGGCGTCGGAGAGAAGATCGACGATATGCACGAGTTCGATGCGAATGAGTACGCGAAGGCGATCTTCGAATGAGGACAGAAACCATGCAGATCGTATTGGCTTCGCGCAATGCGCACAAAAAGGCGGAATTGCAGGCCTTGCTGTCTGAATTTCTGCCGGATATCCGGGTCTTGTCCCTGGATGACGTCGGCATCACCGAAGAGATCGTTGAGGACGGGTCGACATTTGAAGAGAATGCGCTCATCAAAGCCCGGGCCGCAGCCCGGTCCGGTTACATCGGGGTCGGAGACGATTCCGGCCTGACGGTCGAAGCCCTGAACGGCGAACCGGGGATCTATTCGGCGCGTTATGCGGAAACGAAAGGCTACAAGGACTCTCATAACGACCGGCTGAACAATGCCGTTTTGCTGGACATGCTCAAAAATAATCCGGACCGCAAAGCCAGATTCGTTTGCTGTATCGCTTGCGTTTTTCCGGGCAGAGAGTCCGAACCAGTCTGCGTCCGGGGCACTTGCGACGGTGTGATTCTGGAAGAGCTTCGGGGCGATTCCGGTTTCGGATACGATCCGCTTTTCTACATCCCGTCTCTCGGGCGGACATTTGCACAGCTGTCCCCGGAAGAGAAAAACAAGATCTCTCACCGCGGTCGCGCCGTGCGGGCTTTTGCCTTGGCATTAAAACAAAGAATTGAGGAAGACCATGGTGGAGTTAACCAGTAAGCAAAGGGCTTTTTTGAAAAGCCGGGCAGGAAGTCTGCAACCCGTTATGCAGATCGGCAAAGACGGGATCACAGACCATGTAGTCGCGTCTGCTGACGCGGCGCTGGAAGCAAGGGAACTGATCAAGATCACGGTTCTGGAAACGGCTTTCATGGACGCCCGGGACGCGCTGGAAGAACTGGCCTTGCAGCTGCATGCTCAGCCCGTTGCAGCAATCGGACGCAAGATTATCCTGTATCGGACGGCGCAAGACCCCAAAAAGAGGAAAATCGTCCTGCCATGAGTGAGAATCCGATCAACGATTTCAGACGGGTAGGCGTTTTCGGGGGATCTTTTTCTCCCGTCCATCAGGGACATGTCAGAGCCGCCAAAGCCTTTATGGAGCAGATGCGCCTGGACTATCTCTTCGTCATCCCCGCGTACATCAGTCCCGGAAAATCGGATATCGGAGACGTATCTCCCATGGATCGGCTGAAAATGTGCGAACTGGCCTTCGAAGGCATCGACGGGGTGATCGTTTCGGATCTGGAGATCCGGAGAGGAGGTCCCAGTTACACCGTCGACACGCTTCGCGCCTTGCGGGCAGACGACGTACGGCTGTTTCTCCTGTGCGGGAGCGACGTGATCCTTTCTTTGGACAAATGGAAAGATCCGGCCGCTCTGTTCGAACTGTGCTATCCGGTTTACGTCAGAAGGGAAAACGATCCTTTGCTGGACGGCCAGATCATCAAAAAACTGAAAGAATACCTTGACAGGTACGGGAAGATGGTACGCAAGATCCAGATCGACCCGTTTCCCGTGTCATCTTCACGCATCCGCCAGATGGCGAAAGAAGGGAAACCCCTGACCGGTCTTGTCCCCGATGCCGTGGAAGAGTATATCCGTTCACAAAAACTGTACCTTTGAGGCGAGATATGTTTGATCCCAAAGAATTAGATAACCTGCTCGAAACGGTCGGGAACAGAATGTCTCCCAAACGGTTTGCCCATACCAGGGCCGTGGCAGACATGGCCGTTCGAATGGCCGATCTCTACTGTCCGGAAGAGGCAGACAAACTGTATATCGCGGGTCTTCTGCATGACCTGACCAAAGAACTGACTACGGAACAGCAGTTTGAACTTTGCGAAGAGTTGGGGGTGCCTTACGATCCGTTCAGAGATGCGCTGATGCCGAAGACGCTGCATGCCAAAACGGCGGCCGCACTGATAGGCAGGGATTTTCCGGAATATGCGGATTCCGTCATCGTTTCCGCTGTCCGCTGGCATACGACTGGCCACGAAAAAATGACGATCACGGAGCGGATCCTCTATCTCGCGGACTATATCGACGAAACGAGGAAGTTCGAGGATTGCGTGATCCTGCGGGAAATGTTCTGGGGGGCTGACCCGTTATCCATGGATCCCGAACAGAGATACAGCCATCTTCGCAAAGTCATGATCCGTTCGTTCGATATGACGATCCGGTCTTTGCTCGAAGATCAGATTCCGATCAGCCCTGACACGATAGCCGCCCGAAACGATCTGCTTTTCGAGCGGGAAGAATACGAAAAAAGGAAGAATCATAATGCCTGAAACCAAGCAAGTTTATATCAAGAGTTACGGAAACGAAGAAGAACTGGCCAAGCACCTGCCGGATCTGTCCAAGGCCAATGCAGAGGAAATCGCGATCGCTACGGCCCAGATCCTTAACCAGTGCCACGCCACAGATATCCAGATCATCGACGTGCGCGGAAAATCCGACGTCACCGATTTTTACGTTTTGGCTACCGCCCAGAGCGGCATTCAAGTCCAATCCATTTCAGGCACGCTGGAATTTTTGACCACCGAAAAGGGTTTGCCGCCCGTCAGGAAAGAGGACCTCAAGAGCCGCGTGTGGGCAGTTCTGGATTACAGCTCGGTTCTGGTCCATATCATGTTCCGGGAATCCAGAGAGTTTTACAACATCGAAAAATTATATGCGGATGCGGACAGGATCATTCCCGTCGAATCCGCGGAGGATACGGCTTTATGAAATACGATTTTAGAAACATCGAACAGAAATGGCAAAAAGAGTGGGAAGAACGGAAAGCTTTCCGGGCAGAGGACCAGTCGGACAAGAAAAAATTCTATGCCCTGGTCGAATTCCCGTACCCGTCCGGCGCAGGCATGCACGTGGGCCATATCAAGGCCTATTCCGGCTTGGAAGTGGTTTCCAGAAAGAGACGGATGCAGGGCTACAATGTTCTGTTTCCCATCGGTTTCGACGCGTTCGGACTGCCGGCTGAAAACTATGCCATCAAAAACGGTGTTCACCCCAGAGTGACCACGGACAGAAATATCGAACATTTTACCAGTCAGCTCAAACGCGCAGGCTTTTCGTTCGACTGGAGCCGGGTGATCGACACGACCGATGTAGACTATTACAAATGGACCCAGTGGATCTTTTTGAAGATGTTCGAGAAAGGGCTGGCCTTCCGCGATACGGCACTCGTCAATTATTGTCCTTCCTGTAAAGTCGTTTTGTCGAACGAGGATTCACAGGGCGGCAAATGCGATATCTGCCACAGCGACGTCATTCAGAAGACGAAAGACGTCTGGTATTTGCGCATCACCAGATATGCCGACAGACTGCTGACAGGTCTGGACGAAGTGGATTATCTCCCGAATATCAAAATGCAGCAGGAGAACTGGATCGGTAAATCCACCGGTGCGTTCGTCAATTTCCCGTTGAAGGGAACTGAGGATACTTTGAGAGTATACACGACCAGGCCGGATACTTTATTCGGTGTCACGTTCATGGTCATCGCTCCCGAGCATCCCGTGCTGGACAAGAATGCCGGAAGGATCAATATGGACGCTATTGCCGCTTACCGCGAAGAATGCGCCAAAAAGACCGAATTCGAACGCACGCAGCTGGTCAAAACCAAAACAGGCGTCAAGGTCGAAGGGCTGGTCGCCGTCAATCCCGTTTCCGGAAAAGAGATCCCGATTTTTGTCGCAGACTACGTCATGATGGGATACGGGACAGGCGCGATCATGGCGGTCCCCGCTCATGACCAGCGCGACTATGATTTCGCAAAAGCATTCGGTCTGGATATCGTCCAGGTCATCGAAGGAGACATGTCCGAAGGCTGGTATGCAGGCGACGGCAAGATGATCAACTCGGATTTCCTGAACGGCATCGACAACAAAAAAGACGCCATTCGCGTCATGATCGAAAAACTGGAGTCCATGGGCGTGGGCGAAGCCGGCGTCCAGTACAAAATGAAAGACTGGGCGTTCAACAGACAGCGTTACTGGGGCGAACCCATCCCGATCATTCACTGTCCCAAGTGCGGAATGGTTCCCGTTCCTTACGAAGAACTGCCGCTCAAACTGCCGGATGTGGAAGCTTTCCTGCCCGGAGAAGGCGGCGAGAGCCCTCTGGCCCGCATCGATTCCTTTGTGAACTGCACCTGCCCGAAGTGCGGCGGAAAAGCCAAGCGCGAAACCGATACGATGCCTCAGTGGGCCGGTTCATCCTGGTATTTCCTCCGCTATGTCGATCCGAAATGCGATACGGCTGTGGCGGATCCCGAAAAACTGAAATACTGGATGCCCGTCGACTGGTATAACGGAGGCATGGAACATGTGACCCGTCACATGATCTATTCCAGATTCTGGCATAAGTTTCTCTATGATCTGGGCGTCGTCCCATGCGACGAACCGTATGCCAAACGGACTGCACAGGGCCTGATTCTCGGCGCCAACGGCGTCAAGATGAGCAAATCGCTCGGAAATGTCGTGGATCCCAACGATGTCATCGACGCTTACGGAGCCGACACGCTCCGCACCTATATCCTCTTCATGGGCGACTACGGAGCCGCAACGCCCTGGTCGGATTCTTCCGTGAAAGGATGCAAGCGTTTCCTGGAACGTGTGGCAGATCTGCCCGGACGGGTCAACGATCAAGTCGACAACGGTTTGGAGAACGCCTTCCACAAGACGATCAAAAAAGTCTCCGAGGACATCGAGGATATGAAATACAACACGGCAATCGCCGCGATGATGTCCTTGCTCAACGACATCGAGTCAGCCGGAACGATCAGCTCGAATCAGCTGAGCATTTTCGTCCGGTTGCTGTGCCCGTTCGCACCGCATCTGTGCGAAGAGATCTGGCAGGTCTCAGGTCATAAGGATCTGTGCTCTCTGGCAGCATGGCCCGAATACGATCCTTCCAAAGTCGTGGACAGCACGATCGAAGTGGCTATCCAGGTCAACGGTAAATTGCGCGCGACCGTGATGATGCCCAAAGACTGCGACAAAGAGGAAGCTTTGAGACTGGCCAAGGCAGATGAGCGGATGATCTCAGCGCTGGACGGCAAAACGGTCGTCAAAGAGATCGTCGTGCCGAACCGGATCGTGAATTTCGTCGTCCGCTGAGTCCGTACAAAAAACACCGTTTGGGCAGCAAACGGCAAAAACAAATTCAAAAGGGAATGGATGGTTGTTTCAAATGTCGATACCGAAAGCGTCTTCAACAAGAATCAAAATCTTCAGGATCTTTTCCATCATTTTGGTCGTAGCGAGCATTTTGTTCTTTTTCTACCAGCACGATCCGAGCAAGATGATGGCCATCTACTCCTTGCTGATGGCGGTCTTGTTTCTGGTCTTTTACGGAGACTGGAACGGGATGCATCACAAGCATATGTGGGTCCTGGCTATCCCTGTCAATATCATGATCGGGTACAACATCCAGCGGGTTTTGCTGTTCTTTTCACAGGGTTTCAGCGCGATCCATGACGTTTTGTATACCCTGGAAGTGTTTTTGCTGGCAACCGCCTACACGTTCTTCGTGATCCTGATCCTGACGGATTTCAAGTTCGAATGGATGAGAATCGCATTTCTGGCCATGTGCGGCGTCTGTATTGCGCTGGGCGTCTGGAGTTTCATTGACGGGACATGGGTGCTCTTCAACAGGACGAGTCTGGAACTGTCCGACCGGCTGAACCGGTATTTCTTCTACTACATCTCGGATACCTGTTTCTGGATCCTGCCTTTTGCCATGACCGGATCCGTGGCATGGCACAAGAAGCTGAGTTGAGTTTTTTTAAATTTCTATTGACTTTTTGAACAGTCTGTAGTAAAATAACCTCGTTGTCCGCACGACAACAATTTTATGAACGGAGGGGGGGATAACAATGGCTGAGGTTAAGCTGAAGGAAGGCGAATCTTTGGATAGTGCTCTCCGTCGGTTCAAACGTACTTGGGCACGTTCCGGTATTCAGAATGAGCTCCGCAAGAGAGAGCATTATGAGAAGCCGAGCGTGAAGCGGAAGAAGAAGTCCGAAGCGGCTCGCAAACGCAAGTACAAATAATCGAACTTAATCTAAGAAGCAATCGAGGAAGAACTCATCGTTCTTCCTCGATCTTTTTCTATGTTCTGTTCTGGATCACGAACAGATTGACGTCCCATGCCGGGACATAGGGCGTCCGGCGGATCAGCATTTTGGCATCCGGGAACGAACGGTGAACGGCTTCGGGCAACTCGAACAGGTCTTCCGGCCGGTGGTACAGGGAGATCTGCATATCCGGCGCATAGGTGCGGAACAGCTTGGTGCAGCCTTTCAATACCTCTTTTTCGGAACCTTCCACGTCCATTTTGATCAGATCGACGCGCGACGGCAGTCTGTTCTTCGTCATCCAGTCATCCAGAGAAACGGCCTCCACGGTCCTGGATTTCTTTTTTCTGTCCCTGACCGCATCGCCGTAGTGATCCATGACGCAGGCGTTTCTGTTTCCTCTCGTGTTGGCGTCGAACTCGAGAGTCCCGGATTCGGACCATACCGCATAGGGTTCGACATGCAATTCGACCCGATCGGAGATGCTCTCTGCATATGCCGAAAGCTTTTTCTGGGAGTGAACGTCCGGTTCGAACGCGAAAACGGTCTTCAGTTCCGGAGCATGGTCTAGCCATTCCGCTACGGAATCGCCCGTGTAGGCCCCGAGATCCAAGGCAACCCGGTAGTCTTTCATGTTCAGGACCTTGTCCAGTATCTGATTGGCACAGGATTCCGTTCCGTCCAGACTGGCATAATCTCCGCTCAGTTTGTAGCGGATCAGTTTGGTAAACAGGTCTCTGGACGGATCATCCGAGAGCCAGTCCATCACTTGAGACAATCTCTCAAAGTGTTCACGATAGAATTCTTTGGTGAAAAAAGTGTTTCCGAAAACGGGAGTGTCCGGTACCAGAACGGCATGTTTGGCTCGAAGGTCCCGGATTTGTTCCAGCACGTTCGGAAGTGAACTCGCAAAAGCGATGAGGATCAGGCAGTCGGATCCGTAACGGGATTCTACGTCCTGAAGACGGAGTACCGGCTTCCCGTGGAAAGACTGCCCCCTGACGTGGTCGTCACTGGCAAAGAAATCGGAGATCTCGATGTGCCTTCGGCTGCATTGGTATAAAATCTTGTCTGCTCCGTCACCCATGCCGTATATCACGATGGGCCTTGTTTCATGTTCCAAACCGGTCCAGATATCGCTCGCGGTGTTCGGATCGGGAAGGATGTTTTTTGCTGCTGTCATGGAAACTCCTTATCGCTAACTTGACAGAATCGGGAAGAGAACAGTATAATGGTGTTGCATCACTCGAAAAGGAGAATGATTATTTATGGATTGCCTGTTTTGCAAAATCGTGGCCGGAGAGATTCCGTCCGCTAAAGTATATGAAGACGAATGGGTCTATGCTTTCAAGGATATCAATCCCCAGATGCCCGTTCATATTCTGGTCGTCCCCAAACGCCATATCGGTTCTGCGGACGAGATCGATGAAAAGAACAGTTCTGACGTTTCAAAAATTTTCGAGGCGATCCCGAAAATCGCAAAAATGCAGAACCTGACCAACGGTTACCGCATCGTTTCCAACTGCGGGAAAGACGCCTGCCAAAGCGTACACCATCTGCATTTCCATATCCTGGGCGGCGGTCAGATGGCTGAAAAGATGAGCTGAAAAAACCGAAAAGTGCAAAATGACCCGCATCAGAAGGGATTTCCGGTGCGGGCCGTTTTTTGATCATTTCACGAATTCCTGATAAATTGCCTTCATGGCGCTTTCAAAATCATGTTCCTCGATCCCGATGATGATGTTGAGCTCACTGGAGCCCTGATCCAACATGCGGATGTTGACTCCGGAAGATGCCAGTGCATCGAAAACCCTGGCCGCGGTACCTTTGGCTTTGACCATGCCCCGGCCCACCACTGCGATCAGAGCCAATCCGTCTTCGGTCGACATATTGTCCGGACGGACACGGCGCTCGATGGATGAAAGGAGTTTTTCCTTTTTTTCTGCAAGGGAGTCGGTCGACATGATGATACTGATCGTGTCGATGCCCGAAGGAAGATGTTCGAAGGACAAATCGTTATCTTCCAGCACGTCCAGCAGACGGCGGGTGAATCCGACTTCAGCGTTCATCAGATCCTTCTCGATATTGATGACGGAAAAGCCCTTTTTCCCGGCTATGCCCGTGATGATGTGCTCGGTATCATAACCATCCGCCTGGGCCACGATCATGGTTCCCGGATCTTCAGGCTTGTTCGTGTTCCGGATGTTGATCGGGATCCCGGCGTTGCGGACAGGGAAGATGGCGTCCTCGTGAAGGACGGTTGCCCCCATGTAGGAAAGCTCTCTCAGTTCTCTGTACGTGATGGTCCGGATCGGTGTTTCGTCATGAACGACTCGCGGGTCTGCCATCATGAAACCGGAAACGTCCGTCCAGTTCTCGTAGATGGCGGCGTTGGCCGCGCTGGCTACGATCGAACCGGTGATATCCGAACCGCCTCTGGAAAAGGTCTTGATGGTTCCGTTCGGCATGACGCCGTAGAAACCGGGGATCACGGCATGCTGATGGACTTTCAGTTCCTGCGAAAGGATCTGCTGCGTTTTTTCTTCATCGAAGGTGCCGTTCTCTTTGAAAAAGATCACGTTTTCCGCATCGATGAAATCATATCCCAGATATTTGGCCAGGATCAAACTGTTCAGATACTCGCCCCTTGAAGCGGCAAAGTCGCGGCCTGAGGCCGAAAACAGGCACGTTTTGATATAGTCCAGTTCGCCCGAAATGTCAAAATTGAGGCCCAACTCCGAAATGATGGATTCATACCGGGTCACGATCTGGCGGTAGTATTCATCCACGGCGGAAGAAGACTCGCGCGCCCGGATCATTTCATAGATCCGGTAGAGCATATCCGTGACTTTCACGTCGGCAGGAAAGCGCTTTCCCGGCGCGGAAGGAACGACATAGCGTCTGGAAGGATCGGATTTGATGATTTGCGCGACCTGCTTGAAATGGGCAGAATCTGAAAGGGAAGAACCCCCGAATTTAACTACTTTTACTCGCATCTGTAAAACCTCTGATACAAATTAACAAGAACATATTATAGCCGCACGGAGTGCCCGTGTCAAGACATGAATCCGTTCTCTTCATCCGAAGAGTCTGTTCCCCATGCCGGTTGTCCGGTGGGACGGGCCGGTCTGTGATTCGGATCGTGGGCGTCCGGACGATCGTCAAAATGCTCGCCCTCGATGTAGCGCTGGGCCTGGGTCGTAAATAGTTCGTAATAGCGCCCGTGCTTTTTCATGAGTTCGGTATGGGTGCCTTCCTCGATGACGGCCCCGTATTCCAGCACGACGATCTTGCTGGCGATGGTTGCGCTGGAGAGACGGTGTGAGACGAAAATGGTGGTTTTGTCTTTGCGGAGTTTGTCGAACTGATTGAAGATCTCCTGCTCGGCCAAAGGGTCGAGGGAAGCGGTAGGCTCGTCCAGGATCAGGATGTCGGAATCCGAATAGAAAGCGCGTGCATTGGCCAGTTTCTGCCACTGACCGATGGACAATTCGATCCCTTCGTCCTCAAAGATACGCATCAGGGGCGTATCAAAGCCTTTGGGCAGTCTCGAAATATAATCTTCAGCATCCGCCTGAACGGCGGCTTTTTCTACTTCTGAATGATCGAATTCCTTATGGATGTCTCCGAAATGAATGTTTTCAGAGACGGAAACCGCATATTTTCCGAAATCCTGGAAAATGATGCCGAACAGTTTGTAAAGCTCTTTGATGTCATATTCCCGGATATCCCTGCCGTCCAGCAGGATCGTGCCTTCGGTGGGGTCGTACAGACGGGTCAGAAGTTTGATCAAAGTGGTTTTTCCGGCTCCGTTCAGGCCGACCAGAACCATGGTTTCTCCGGGCCGAAGGACCAGATTGACGTTCCGAATGACAGGGCGTTCCGTGCCCGGATAAGCAAACGAAACATTGCGGAACTCGATGGTGTGCCCCTGCTTTCTGGTGACAGAGACGGGCGGATCCGCAAGGGAAACCAGAGTGGGCTTTTCATCCATAAAGGAGATGAGGTTGTCCACGAACAGGGAACCCTCGTAGATCGTTGCGGAAATGCTGATCAGGCTTCCCACGGCGCTTGCGATGGAGGTCAGGGCGCCTGTCAGAAGGGAATAGTCGCCGAGCAGCAGCTCGCCAGTAAAAACTCGGGATGCGATCAGCAGGAAGAAGATGCAGTTCGTCACCGACATGATGATCGTCGCGATCACATGCCAGCCGTTTTCTTTCAGGATCAGTGAGCGGATCCCTTTGTAGTAGTCGTCGAAAACCCCTTCGTATCTGTGGATGAACGTGTCCGACAGATCATACATCCGGATCTCTTTGACCATGTCCTTGTTGACCATGATGTCGGAATAATAATTCATCTGTCTGCGGGATTTCGAGCGCCGCCGCATGTAGTTGAAGTTTTTCTTCCTGAACTTGAAGTTGATGATCGCCGAAGGAGCGGATACCGCGATGACCACGAAGATGCTCCACCACAAACTGGGCAGCGTTAGCAGGAGAACGATATACGTGACGAGGGAGATCAGAGTCGAGAAGATATTGAAAGTGGCATTCAGGATCTGCAGCGGGCGGTTGCCGGCTTCCCGATTGGCGTTCTCCAGTTTTTCATAGAATGCCGGAAGATCGAACGAACTCAGGTCCAGCTCGCTGGCCTTGCGCATGATCCTCATCTTGACGTTTTTGACAACGAGTTCTCCTGCCAATCTGGTGACGGCATTGCTCAGCTGGTTGACGACGGCATTCAAAATACGGAAAACGAACAGGAAGATCAGAAATGTGAATGCGGCGCTACCGATGAACTGGGCGGTGTTGCCCGAATCCATGTATTCTGTCTGCAGAAAGTTCTGGATCTGTTGAGAGATCTTCAAGCCGACGGCAGGCATAACGCCTTGGAATATAGCAATAAAGACCAGCAGGAAAAGGATCCAGTGGCCAGTGTCCCAAACGATCTCAACGATATAGAAAAGGCGGCGGAAAAAGGATCCCAAGAATTCTCTCAGGAATCTGGGAAGATCCTTCAGATTTTTCGGAGGCGGGGTGGTCTGATATTTGAATCTGTCCGGAGGTGGACCGAATGGAGGCGGCATCTGTCTCCTCCTTTCCTCGTAATGATAGCGTTTGAGCCTTGCCAAAAATGATAAGATACCTATATTTAAGCCTCAAATACGGGGTTTGTCAAGGCACAATTTGAAAAAACAAACAAATTCGGGTCCACAATATGGTAAAATATCCGGTATGAACAACACAAGCAGAGTGAGGAAACCGAAAATGAGCCAAGACCGGATCTTTCAAAGTGCAGATATCTTTCTTCCGGATTTTCAAAAAGTCGATCCCCGAAAATGGGCTGTCATTGCCTGCGATCAGTTCACGAGTGAACCGGAATACTGGGAAGACGTTGAAAAGACTGTCGGGGACGCCCCTTCGACCTTGCGTCTGATCCTGCCTGAAGTCTATCTGGATAAGGCAGCATCCCGGATCCCGCAGATCCAGGCAACCATGAAAGCCTATCTGGACGAGAACATCATTCAGCCCCGCGAAGACAGCATGATCTATGTCGAGAGGACGCAAACCGACGGTACTGTCCGCAAAGGACTTGTTTGCGCGATCGATCTGGAACAATATGATTTTTCCAAAGGCAGCCTGTCGCTGATCCGTGCCACCGAGGGCACGGTGCTGGAAAGGATACCGCCCCGCGTCAGGATCCGGGAAGGGGCTCCCTTGGAACTGCCTCACGTGATGCTTCTTATTGATGATCCCGAAAACGGATTCATCGATTTGGCTGCTTCCCATTGCGAGTCGCGTGCATATGATTTCGATCTGATGGCCGGAGGCGGTCACATCAAGGGATCATTCCTTTCAAAAACCGTTTATCCGCAACTTCAGGCATATGCTGAGCACTTGATCTCTCCGGATGAGATCGGGAAGAAATACGGCCCAGGGCTGGCACCGCTTCTATTCGCGGTAGGCGACGGCAACCACTCTTTGGCGACGGCTAAGACCGCCTATGAGGCCGTTAAAGCCCGCTTCGGAGACTCGGCCCGGTCACACCCGGCACGCTATGCGCTTTGCGAAATCGTCAATCTTCATGATCCTGCTCTTTCTTTCGAACCGATCTATCGCGTTGTGTTCGGTGCAGACCCGAAAGAACTTTCGGCTGCATTCAAAGCATACTGCGGATCATTGAGCGGTCCGGCAGGGCAACAGACGATTCAACTTCTGACCGAAGAGAAAACGGAAGATGTGAAGGTTCTCCATCCTATCCATCAGCTATCCGTCGGAACAGTCCAGACATTCCTGGATCAATATCTGGCCTCACATCCGGGCTGCAGCGTCGATTACGTTCACGATCTTGCGTCCGTCCAGAGTCTGATCCGTGGCGGAACGGTCGGATTCATCTTTGAAGGCATGAGGAAGGATGAGTTGTTCCGCTCTGTCATGATGGATGGCTCGCTGCCCAGAAAGACATTTTCGATGGGTCATGCACGGGACAAACGCTACTATCTGGAAGCCAGAGCGATCGAAGAAATCGAAGATGATGGCTGTTGAGGACAATTTTTGTCAGTAGTCATCTGAAGGTGATAAATAATAATTCCACTATGATTGACT
>CADBRS010000082.1 GCA_902797125.1 uncultured Ruminococcus sp. | reverse complement strand
TAGGTCTCAAGCGCCAGCGACTGCGCGGATTCACTGAGCGCGTGACCGATGGCGCTGTTCGCCATGCACATGACGCTTATGCTGTACAGTCCGAAGAAGATCATGATGAACAGCGTCATACCGATCAGTGCCTCCAGCGCGACGGACCCTTTCTCTTTTCTTCTTGCCATCGTCAGTACCCCCTGTAGACGAGACGGTCGAACGTCAGGATGGAAGGATTGTCGTTGAAGCCGGGGACCGGCAGCAGCGCGCTCAGACTCCCTTTCGCGGTCGCGCGGACGGCGGTGAATGCCTGGGAAAGATCGTACGGGGCGTTGTTATAGCAGGATTTCTCCATCACGATGACGTCCTGGATTCTCCCGAGAAGTGTCTTGGACCCAACGAAAGAGAACAGCACGCCGAAAATGAGCATATATGCCGTATAGTCGATCTCAAGGAAACCGACTTCGTTCTTGAAGTTCTTGCCCCACTTATTTATCCCTTCGTCAAGTTTGGCGGCGAACCCTTTGTTCTCGTCCGCCAGATCACTGACCTTCTTCTGCAGTTCGTCCTGAGATTTCTTTTCGCCGAGTTCTTCATGTGCGCGGGACTTTTCCGCCATGATCGCGGCAACGGAATTGAATTTGGAGAGCAGTTCTTTCGGGTGCGTGATCCAGCAGCCGGTCTTGATCAGCGGGCAGTCGTCTCCGCAGCACAGCATGGTTATATCAAGATAACTTTCAATAAAGACGAGTATGAACAGCAGGATGACCGCAACGATGATCCCTATGATCGTTTCCGCTAAAGAAGTAATGAGCTTATTGGTGGTCTCGTCGGCGAATACGGCTCCGACGTTTATGAACATTCGGATGATGAGCATAAGCAGATATGCGGCTTCTTGATTCTTTGTCTCGGCAGTGTCGCCGAAGAGGACGTATTCGGCCTCGGCGCCCATCAGTCCGCCGTAGGGGTTGGTGGTGACGTTGGATTTCGGTCTGTAGATGTCGGAATTCTTGTAGCCGGTCAGCGTCTTGCCGGTCAGGTAGTTGGTCCTGTTGGGCAGACTGAAGGCGATGAAGGTCGCGAGCGTGAAATCGGTGATCAGTCCGGTCAGCAGGAGGTTTGCGAGGTTCATGATAAAGGTGAGGATGTACGACATGATCGAGATGATCGCTTTGACGATCGTGAACAGGGCGTTGAGCGGGAAAAGAAACTCGATCAGGTTCATCAGAACTGGCGAGATCCAGTCCTGTCCGGTCAGTTTCGACGCCGCGTCCGCGATGAATCCCTTGATGCCTTCCCAGACCTTCTGCGCGCCGGATACCTCACCGACCAGGACCTTGCCCGAGCCGATCACGTCGGCTTTGTGGGAAGGATCGGAAAATGCCGCGGATTCCCTGCCGAACTCCCAGAGGTTCGACAGCAGCCCGCCGATAGCCGACGAGTTATCGGTAAGCTCCTTTTCATACGTGGTGACCAGCGGAGAACTGTCGATCAACTCCTGAAATCTCTCGGATCTCTCCCTGTCCGCCGCGTCACGGTCGACGTCTTCTCCCACCGCATAGCTGCCCGGCGGGGAAACGGTCTCCGTCAGATGAGGATCGCTGGGCAGCAGACCGGAAAAGTCCACGAGGTAGTCAAGAAGATCCCATACGGTCTTGAGACTTGAGAATGCCTCCTTGATGTTTTCAACGATCCCCTCCAGGAAGGTGACGATCAGATTGACGTTCGTGATCCCATCCATCATCTTTTTGTATTCTGAAGGGAACAGATCGCCTTTGGACGGCGGCGCGTAGCTGTCACGGGTACAAGCGATCGCCGATACTTTTGATTTTGCTTCTCTCACAAGCGCGAGGAGATCGTCAAAGATGTTTTTCGGTTCTCCCGACGTGTAGGCGGCGAAACTGTCTTTGTATATATTTTCAAGGTGTTTCGACAAGGTTTGTTTCGATTGATCGATATTGTCGGCGAATTGCTTTATTCCCTCGTCGATGGCTTTTTCTCTCGCTTCGTAGTCGATTTTCAGCTCTTCGTCTTTCATCGATTTGAGCTGCTCGTGATACTCCACAGAATTCGCGGACTGGGCTGCAGAGATAAGAGCCGTCAACGTTTTTTCACCCTGACTCACATAGTTCTCGAACGCCTGTTTTTCTCTCTGTATCTCCCTTTCCAGCGTTTCGAATGCCAGGATCATTATGCTTTTGTCATTTCTGATGGTATCCAGCTGGCTTGAGATAGCGTCGCCGTCCTGACCATCAATGTCGACCAACAGCATCCCGAACAAAACTCCCGCG
>CADBRS010000081.1 GCA_902797125.1 uncultured Ruminococcus sp. | reverse complement strand
CGGGCACCCTTGATGGATGTTTCCATGAGCGGGCTTGTGATCGCCTGGCGGGCAGCCTCTTCGGCTTTGTCCTTGCCTGTGCCGATACCGATACCCATGTGTGCATAGCCGGCATTCTTCATGATGGAAGTCACGTCTGCGAAGTCCACGTTGATGAAGCCTGTCTGCAAGATCAGGTCGGACAGACTCTGCACGCCGCGACGGAGCGCATCATCTGCGATATCGAAAGCATTTGCCAATGTGATCTTCGTATTTTCGGCCAAATGAAGTCTCTCGTTGGGAATCACGACCAGAGAATCCACGTACTGGCTGAGTTCCAGAATACCTTCTTCAGCCTGAGCCATCCTGCGCTTGCCTTCGAAACCGAACGGTTTGGTCACGATAGCGACAGTCAGGATATCCATGTCATGAGCGGCGCGGGCAATGATCGGGGTGGCACCGGTTCCGGTTCCGCCTCCCATACCCGCCGTGACAAAGACCATATCTGTGCCCTTCAGCAGCCCTTTGATGGCCTCGATGGATTCTTCAGCTGCACGTGCGCCGATCTCCGGCTTGGCACCTGCGCCGAATCCTTTCGTGATCCGCTCGCCGATGGCCAGTTTGGTGGGAGCTTCGGATTTAGCCAAAGCCTGTCTGTCCGTATTGACAGCCACGAATTCCACACCCGGAATATTCTCTCTGATCATTCTGCCGACCGCGTTTCCGCCGCCGCCGCCAACACCGATAACTTTTATGCAAACGCCAGCGACACTGGCATCATCACGTTCAAAAACCATATTGATCCTCCATCCCTTTCAGTGATCCGCGCAATCGCTCGCGAGGCATAGTTAGTCTAAGTATATGATAATATATTTTTTCATGCTTTGCAAGTGCTTTTTTTCAAAAAAAGAGCAAAAAAACGGGCCTCTGAAAAAAATAGCGGCTTTTTTTTGCAAAAATGCCGCTACTACGATATTTTGAGTCGTCCCAACCGGTTCAAACTACATGTTGTGGAGTTGGGTTTTCGGTTGAAACCGCCAACGGCGAGTTTGCAACCCTGTTTTTGACTGCTTCCAAAAGCATCCGGTCAGGCACGCGGAAAATCAGCCCACGGCTCCGTTCGAACTCGTTGAACGGGTCGTTTCAGGCTGCTGAGCAGCCGGCTGAACGGGAGCGACGGTCACGTTTTCGCGAACGGTAGCTCCGCTCGGATCGCTGACGTTGCACAGAGCGGAACCATATCTGGAGAACACGCCCTCATCCACCATTTGGTAGGCAACGGAAAGTTTCGTTTCCATATTGCTGGAACTGCCGAAATACAGCAGGTGTGCACCGCACTGAACGCTCAGATTGAATTTTTCGGAGACGTCCACGCTCGTGATCTCGGTTCCGAAACGTGAATCGAGCACGCTGGACAGGAACGAAGTCGCATAGGAAAGATCTCTTCCGTCCGCAGCCTTGATCGTTTTGCCGACTTCGGCATTCGCGATCACGGGAACGGTGATGCTCATATATCCGTTTTCAAGAAAAGCTTCTTTCGAGTCGGAGATCTCCAATACTCTCAGTTCATCGGAGAGAACCACATATCCCTGCGCGGTCGAAGCATAGAAAAGATGAGTCTCATCCGCGACGGTGATCTTGACAGTATTGGGGTAATCGCATTCTACAGACACATCATGCAGATAGGGACAAGCCTCGCGAATGGCAGACTCAGCCTTTTCGGCATTGAAGGTGATCATATCGGATTTCTGGGAAAGACCTGCAGCATCCAAAATCTGGGATTCGGAATAAAAACGGGAGCCGCCCACATTCATTTTATCTACACGGTATGCCAGCGTAAAGAACATCAAAAAGCACATCATCATAGCCAGAATAATGGCCACGACGATCAGCAGTCTGATCTTACGCATTTTGGTTGTGACGGAGTTGTAACGGTCTCCGAATAATTCTCTGGTCGGCTTGAATTCCTGCATTTTGTCCCCCTTTGGATACGGTCATGTCCCCACATGGGCCGTATCATTCATCCCCTTGTAATAACTTTTTCAATTCCTGCGCAATTCTCTCGTTTGCGTCAGGAAGTGCAAATTCTTTGATTTTTTGGCTCATCTCTTCTCTGAGAGAACTGTCGCCTATGAGCTGCTCGGCTAGCGAAGCGAACTCCTCGCCCGTGAAACGGGTCTCGTCCTCATTGAAAAGGACTTTAGCGGCACCACGGTCGGCAAGCGCCATGGCGTTCTTGTATTGGTGCTGTCCGGCCACATAAGGCGACGGAACCAGAATGGCGCTTTTCCCCAAAAGCGCAAGTTCTGATATCGTCATGGCCCCGGCTCTGCAGATCACCAGGTCCGCAGCTGCCATCTGGACAGGCATATCGTAAATGAATGGCTTGAGCATCACGTTTGAATGCTGCCCGAGTCCGAATCGGTCGAAAGTTTTTTTAGCATCTTCGTAGACGCCGTTCCGTTTTCCGGCTGAGTGAATATGTACGATCTCCGAATGACGCGAACTGAAGAGATCCATCATCCGGATCACGGCTTCATTCAAGTATTCGGCTCCGCCGCTGCCCCCGAATGAGACGATGAGTTTCTGATCGTCCCGAAGGCCCAGCGTCTGTCTGGCCTCAGCTCTGTCGATCTTTGAGAAGGTTCTTCTGACAGGCATTCCGACCCGTTCGACGTTTGATCGCCCTTTCAGTGCCTGGACTGTCTCTTCGAAGTTGACGAATACCCGGTCCATTTTTTTGAGGAGCATTCGAACGGCAAGCCCCGGGTTGACGTTGGATTCGTGAACGGCACATGGGATGCCCATTCTGGCGGCGGCTTTAAGCGCGGGCCAGCAGGCATATCCTCCCGTTCCGACGACCAGATCCGGTTTCAAGTCAGCCAAAAGGCGCTTTGCAGTCTTCACGGAAGTGAAGGCCTGGATCGACGTTTTGATATTGGACAGGATCGCCTTGGGTCTCCAAGACCTGTTATAGCCTGAGATCTTGATCCCGTGAAAGGGATATCCCTCTCTGCAGATCAGGTCCTCATCGAACCCCCCGGTCCCTCCGACGAAACGGATCTCAAGGTCGGGGATCAGTTCCTGCATGGTCTGTGCGATGGCGATGGCGGGATAAATATGTCCGCCCGTGCCCCCGCAGCACATCAGCATCAGCATTCCGGTACCTCCTCAAGCTGGGTTTCCGGTTCTTTTTTGACGAGTTTAAATCTGGAAATCGAAAGCACGATGCCGACTTCGAAAATCTGCATGATGACGGATGTGCCTCCCGAACTGAAGAACGGGAGCGAGATCCCTGTGTTCGGGATCAGATTCGTAACGACTCCGATATTGAGTATGACCTGGATCGCGATTTTGGCCGAAAGCCCGTATGCAACGAGCTTTGTGAAATCATCCGGAGCATTTTTGGCTATCTTGAACCCGCGGAATACCAGCAATCCGAACAGGATAATGACGACAGCAGCCCCGAAAAAGCCCAGCTCTTCGGCAATGACTGAAAAAATAAAATCGTTTTGAGGCTGAGAGACGTAACCGAATTTTTGAGTGCTGTTTCCGAGTCCGACTCCGAACAATCCACCCCTCGAAACGGAATAGAGCCCCTGCAGGGACTGCCAGGCTTCGCCCAAAGGATCCGCCTGATCGATATGTATCCATGTTTCTACGCGCGCCTGCGCGTAATCGGAAAAGGCCAGAACGACGACCACAAGCGCGGCACCGACGATCACGGCACCGACGATCCATCGCCAGTCAGTTCCGCCCAGAAGCATCATGAAGACGCCCAAAACGCCGATAATGATGATGCCGGACAAATGCTTTTCAAGTACGACCAGCCCAATGATCAGCGAAAGGATCGCTCCGGGTCCCACGACTCCATAAAGAAGTCTATCCTTGATCGGTCTGTCCCTCGTCAGCTTCGACGCATAGACAGACATGAACAAAGCGAGCATCAAAACGACAGCCGTCTTCGCGACTTCAGACGGTTGAAGCGTAAAAAAGCCTATCTCGATCCATCTTTTGGCACCGCCCAGTGTCTTTCCGACGACCAGGACAAGAGCCAGCAGACCGAGTGTGCCCACGTACATAACAGGTGTAAATAGACGCCAGATCCACGGATTGGCGAAAATGACAAAACCTACTGTCAGTGCAAGTCCTGCAAAAATATACAGCAGTTGTCTTTTGAGATAATAGGTGCTCGAGCCGTGGTATGTTGAAGCATAAACCGAACTCGAACTGTAAACCATAACAAGGCCGAATGCCAATATAATGACCGCGAGTGCCAAATAGACATAGTCGATATGACCTGTCCTCAGTTCCGAATCGGACGAAATGACCGATTCCGATCGGGTCTTATATTCGCTGATGAACCGTCTGAGTCTGCTGCGTTTTTCCTGATGAGGCTGATTCTCGGGAAGATCTTGGTTATAGACAATTTCTTCTCCGGTCATAACGAGCCCCCGTCAAGGAAAAATGTGAAACAGAATGCCGGAACCGGCGATAGCAATCACCGTCACGACGGCATAGAGGAAGCAGATCTGCGTCTCGCTCCAGCCGCACAGGTGAAAAGTGTGATGAAGAGGTGCCTTTTTGAACAGCCTCCAACCTTCTTTCTTTTTCGAAAGATGTTTTGTGATTTTGAAGATCAAAACCTGTAAAGCACTGGACAGAAGATCTGCCAGAAATGCTAACGAGCAAAGCAAAAGGAGAACCGGTCTGTGTGTCAGAACGGAAACACCGCCGATCACAGCTCCGATAAACAGCGAACCCGTGTCGCCCATGAACAGTTTCGCAGGGTTCATGTTCCAGAACAGGAACCCGGCCACGCTTCCTGCAAGCAGGATCACAAAGTAGGCGCTGGCGCCGAAATCCGCCTGGAATGCAAGCAGATAGGTCACAAAAGCCAGCAAAATCACGGAGGAAAGTCCGGCCAGGCCGTCCATCCCGTCGGTCAGATTGACCGCATTGCAGAACAGTGTGATCAGGATCACGGAAATGATATAGTAACCGATGCCCCAGTCTACGATTACGCCGGGAATCAGTTCAAAAGCAGTATGAAGGTGGCCCGTCACTGCGGAAATAACCACGAAAACGGCAGAAACAGCCAGTTGAAGAAACAGTTTCTGGAAGACCTTCAGTCCCTCATTTTTGTGATTATGCTTTTTCATCCAGTCATCCAGAAAACCGATCGCACCGTTGGCAAGTGACAATAAGCCGATCGCATTCAGCATGAAAAACTGGTTTGTGACGCCCTGTTTGATCAGGAGCAGAATATCGATGACAATGAGTCCGATCACCGAAGGAATGATAAAGAGCAAACCGCCGCAGGTCGGCGTTCCGTCTTTGGCCTTGTGTTCTTCAACATACTCGCTGATGGGCTGGCACAGATTCCACCTGATCAGCAAAGGACGGATGAAATATCCGGCCATCGCCGCCAGGATCAATCCGATGACGAACAGCAGAAAATAATAAATCATACAGCGTAGTTGGCCTTAACGAACGAAATAACTCTTTCTTCACGGATGCC
Source organism: uncultured Ruminococcus sp. (assembly GCA_902797125.1). Taxonomy (GTDB): domain Bacteria; phylum Bacillota; class Clostridia; order Oscillospirales; family CAG-272; genus RUG14240. The sequence goes on along the minus strand of CADBRS010000081.1, from coordinate 7,375 downwards.
GCGGCTGGCTTTAAACAGCACGACGTCTCCGGGGTTCAGAACGGAAACCAGTTCACGACCCGTCTTTTCGATGTCGTTCTGGTCATTGTTGATTCGGATTTGTTTGTGGCTCATGCCGGCTGACTTCGCGCCTTCGGCGATATATTCGGCCTCTTTGCCGAATGTCATCAGCATATCCGAGCAGTTGGCGGCATAGCGGCCGACCTCGTAATGGAATTCAGGACTTCTGTTTCCGAGTTCCAGCATATCACCCAGCACAGCGATTCTTCTGCGCTTCTTCTGGGTGCCGTGGATAATGTTCAGAATATCCATCGCAGCGCGCATGGATTCGGGGCTTGCATTGTAGCAATCCTCGATCAATGTGACGCCTTTTTCTTCTTCGATGCGCTGACGCATGCCCACAGAGGCATAGTTAAGCACACCTTTTTTGATTTGTTCGCTGCGGAGATTCATAAAATAGCCCGCAGCAAACGCATACATAGCCGCATACAGACCGGGTTTTCCCGTCGTAGGGATCTGAACACCGCAGACCTTCTGACCCATCCAATTCAGGTCAAAGGTCGTACGTCCCAGTTCGTATGTAATGTTTTCCGCAAAGATATCCGAAGCCCGATTTTCTGTCCCCACATAGATCGGGTTGAATTCAGATCCTTTCAATTCGGCAAACATCGGCTCATCACCGTTCAGAATCAAGTGGCCCCCCGGCAACATTCCCTGCACGATTTCGATTTTGGCTTGATAAATATTTTCTCTGGATCCGAGCATTCCCACATGCGAAGATCCAATATTTGTGATCATGGCAATTTCCGGATTGGCGCAGCGGGATAAACGGCTGATCTCGCCCCGGGCGCTCATGCCCATTTCAAGGACAGCGAGCTCGGTTTCCGGTTTCATACGAAGCAGATCCAACGGCATTCCGATGATGCTGTTGTGATTTTCTTCTGTTTTTTCGGTTTTAAAATACGGATTGAGAGCGGCATAAACGAACTCTTTGGTCGTCGTTTTACCGACACTGCCCGTGATGCCGATCGTTCTGAGGCCGCATGCCTCTTTGTGTGCGTGAGCGAGCACGCTCAGCGCATAGACGGAATCGCGGACCAGCAGTGAATACGGTTCGTAGCCGGGAACGATCTTTTCGCACAGAATGCATCTGCAACCCGCTTCAACGACCTGAGGTATATAGTTGTGACCATCCACAACCTCGCCGACGATGGCGACAAAAAGTGAATCTTTGTCGACCTCTCTCGAGTCTGTGCAAATGTTTTTGAAAGAACGATCGATGCCTGTATAGAGCGCCCCGATGATGCGGGCCGTTTCAGCCATGCCGAAATTCCGGCTTCCCAGTTCGATTTTCATTTTGCCCCCCAGCAAATCACTAGCTACTCTTCTTCGCTGTAGCGGAACGTTAGCGTTATTACATCCCCATTCGCCAGATACGTTCCGTATGAAGGAGACTGAGCAATCACCACTGCTTCAGTTCCAGTCAGATAGTTTTTCGTACCCTCAATTTTGACATTGAGATTCAGGTTCTTGGCGGTCATATATGCGGCCGTAGCCGTCATGCCGACCAGGTTCGGAACCTGTATGTTTTCAACCGGACTCTGTCCTCCCGTATACAGATAAATCTGCTTGCCGCTCGATTCGATCACAGCGCCCCCCAAAGGCAGCTGAGATGTGACCAGATCCCCATTTCCGACCACATGTATTGTGTACCCCAGTCGCTCGCAGATCCCCATCGCTTGCGAAAGGCTCCAATATGTAACCGATGGCACGGTCACGGACATTTTTTCCAGTTCTTTTTCGGTATAAACTGCTTCAACGCCGAGATACGGAAGCATCTCTTCAAAAGCGTTGGCGATGTAAGGCGCAGCGGCATAACTGCCGTAAAGAACGCCTTTTGTGGGTTCGTCCACGATCAGGATCATGGCATATTGCGGATCGTCAGCCGGTGCATATGCAACCGTCGAACAGACGTAATAGCCTTCATGGTCTTTCTTCTCGGACGTTCCCGTTTTTGCTGCGACGCGGTATCCGGCGACATAAGTGTTTTTGCCGCCGCCGTTCCCGGCCACACCTTCTCGTAATATTTCTGAGATTTCAGCACAGACCTCTGAGGTCAGTACCTGACGTCTCTTTCCGTTCTGCAAATCATAGGATTCAACCACATTACCGTCCCGGTCCGTGATGCTTTCCATCAGATGGGGTGTAACGAGATAGCCTCCGTTAGCCACTGCACATATGCCGGTGATCTGCTGAATGGCAGTCACGTTGAAGTTTTGCCCGAATGACGCGGTGGCCAGATAGATCTCCCGGCTGGAAAACGTATCGTAATTCCAGAACCAGGACGGACTCAACTGCTCTCCGGGAAGATCGATGCCCGTTTTTTCCAGATAGCCGAATGCTTTGAAATAGTCATAAAACTTTTCGCAGCCGATCTTCAATCCCATCGTCATCAGAGAAGGATTGCAGGATACCTGAATGGCTTCTGCGAATGTCAGGTGTCCCTGACCGTTGACTTCCGCGCAGTGGATATCCGAACCGTTGACGGTCAGATAGCCTTTGCAATAGAATTCAGAATTCAGGTCGAACAGTTTTTCTTCCAGCGCAACGGCAGATGTAATGACTTTGAATGTAGATCCCGGGATGTAGCCTTCGGTGATCGCCTTATTGGACCACATGCTCAATTGAAGCTGGCCCTTCAGTTCATCGTAAGCATCCGTTCCCGGAGTCAGACCGCTGTTTTCCAGTTTGTCTGCGAAATCCGCTGTCAGTTCGTTCGGGTTGTTCAGATCGTAATAGGGATAAACGGCCAATCCAAGCACAGCGCCTGTGTTGACATCCATGACGATGCCCATGGCTCGGTTCTGACCGCCGGATTCTTCATAAGCCTTTTGAACCTGCTCTTCAAGGATCCGCTGAACGGTCACGTCGATGGTCGTGTTGATATGATAGCCGTCTCTCGGCTCGATCTGGAGTTCGTAATCAAAAGGCATCGCATTGCCTTTGGCGTCTTTAGCTACGACATAACGTCCGGTCGTGCCGGCCAGTTCGGATTCATACTGGTATTCCAGTCCGTAAACGCCCTGACCTTGAGAAGAGGTGAAACCGATCAGATGGGAAGCCAGCGACCCGTAAGGATAGTACCTTGTGGACGTCGCTTCCAGATAGATCATCTGATTGAGCAGATTGTCTGCGATGAAATTTCTGACCAACTGAGCCGTATCTTCGTCCACATTTCTTTGAATGGTCCGGTCCTGATAGGCTGTATAGCCCAATTGCGTGACAACGGTTTCTTTTTCCACACCGAGTATCTCGGACAATCCGTTTGAGATCAGTTCGGTCAGATCTGTATACTCACCGTCCGGTGCGTTTTCGATCAGTGAGTTTTGGGCGGTCGCCACTGCTTTCGGAGAGACGAATACCCGATATGTGATAATGTTAGTGGCCAAAACCAGCCCGTTAGCATCCAGTATGTCTCCGCGAACAGGATCGACAACATAGTCTCTGGTCATCTGTTCAGCGACCCGATTGCCGTATTCCTCACGCTTGAATGTCTGCAGGAACAGGACCCTTCCGAGGACAACAATAAAGCCTGCCAGGAGAACCACTCCGATGATCGCGGCTCTTTTGATCAGGCTAGACTTTTTAACTTCCATGCCGGACGCCACCGCTATTTTTTCAATTCTCTAAACAGTGAAAAGAGAACGGAACTTTTTCCCTGCGAAGGGTAGTAATCCACCCCTTCATCATTCAGCACCGAGACATAATGCTGGCTCAGATATGATTCATCGACCATACCCAATTCGTTTCTGGCGATATCTTCGATTTTCAGGATATCATTCTTGACTGTCAGTTTTCCCTGAAGCCAGTCTATTTCCGACTGAAGCCGAGTTTCTTCGCTCTTCAGTTTCTGATATTCAATCTTTGCATCCGCCATCATCACGGAACTGTGAATGACGGCCATCAAAGAAACGAAAATCAGCAGGACAGGAAGCAAAATTGAGATGATCCTTTTTCCGCTGACGGCCCGTTCCTCTTTTCGGACTTGCTGCTTTGGGAACCAGTTTAGCGCGATCGCCATCAGTCCCTCATGATCAAGCCGGACTTTTTTATTTCTTTCGGGGAGCACATGCTCTTGACTATTATCCATATGCTCACCTCCGCATTCAAATCTTTTCAGCCACCCGGAGTTTCGCGCTTCGGGATCTCGGATTCGTAACGATTTCCCGTTCGTCGGGAAGAATCGGTTTCTTGTTCACAAATTTCAGTATCGGTTTTTTGCCGCATACACAGACCGGAAAATCTTTAGGACAGGTACAGCCTTGAGTCAACCGGTTCAGCGTTTGCTTCACGACTTTGTCCTCATCCGGCTGGAATGTGATGATGCAGATCCGGCCGGAAGGATTCAACCTCTCCGCAGCCTGTCCGATCACCGATTCGATCACTTCAAGTTCGCTGTTGACCTCGATCCGGATCGCCTGGAATGTTTTTTTGGCTGGATGATGTCCCGTCTGCCTTTCTTTTGCCGGGATGGAAGATTTAATGATGTCTACAAGTTCAAATGTTGTGGAAATGGGTGCGTGTGCACGCGCGCGTAATATATTAAACGCAATGCGCGGAGCAAAGCGTTCATCACCATACTCGTATAAGATTTTTTTCAGACGTTCTTCAGAATAAGTATTGACGACGTCGTAAGCCGTCAAAGAGGCTTTCTGATTCATCCTCATGTCCAGCGGAGCATCAGCCATATAAGAAAAACCGCGTTCGGGGTTGTCCAGCTGATAGGAGGAAACACCCAAATCCAGCAAAAGGCCGTCTATCCTTTCGATTCCCAAAGAATCGAGTTCGTCCGACAAATGACAAAAATTGTTCTGAACAAAAGTGACTCGATCTGAGAAGGGAGCCAATCGGTCTTTGGCAGCCCGGATGGCATCCTCATCCTGATCGAAGCAAACCAGACGACCGGTTGTCAGTCTGTTTGCGATCTCAAAGGAATGGCCGCCTCCGCCGACAGTTCCGTCGACGAAAATCCCCGAGCCGTCCCGAATATTCAGATTGTCAATACATTGGTCAAGAAGAACCGGGATATGAGAAAACTCTGGTTTCAGTTCAGATACGTCAAATTCCGTATTGTTCAAGTTCATCTCTCAGCAGATCCATGTCTTCATGAGACATAAATTCTTCATAGACATCCGAAGACCAAATCTCTGCATAGTTGCCGCAACCGACAATCACGACGTCTTTCTTGATCAAAGCATAATCAATCAGACTTTGAGTCAAAGAAACGCGCCCCTGCGCGTCAGGTGTGACAAGAGCTGCATTGTGGTACAATGCACGATTGGCCATAGCAGACACACGTCCTGCAGTATTGTTGATCTTGTCCGCGATCATAGCCTTGAAATCATCTTCACTGTAAACTTTCAAGCACTTTTCACGGACATCACGAAGAATCAGAAGCTGCCCTCGGATTTCTTCACGAAGCTTTACCGGAACGAATATTCTGTTCTTTGTATCGAGAGTATGTCTGTATTCACCGACGAACATAAAAATTCTCCTTCCGATAAATAACCGGTGAGGAAAAGGGCTACATGTACTTCACATGGGCCGATCACAATCCACTTCGCGCCACCAAGGGTACATTTTTCACCATTTTGCCCCACCAAGTGACACCATTATATCATCGGCTACCACGGTTGACAATACCAAAAAACTGAAAAGTGGACAATATGATACAATTTTTCATAGGTGTATAGTATTTTTGTTCTTTTTTGTTATTTTATTACTATTTTTTGGGTTAGTTGCTTTTGATATCCTTTTTTTATAGTTTTTGGGCGTCATATTTATGATTCAGACTGACAAAAATGTCACACATGAGACGGTATTTTTTGCATTATTTTCGATAAAAGTGAAATGGTAATTTTTTCCAGTGAGAAAAAACAGAGGTTTTCAACAGCTTCATGCAAACCACAAGATGTAGTATTGAATCGATAAAATAGCAAATTTCAACACAATTTGTGGTCATGTCCCATGTGATGGGCAGACCGTTTGACTGATGGATTTCCGGATTCCGTCTGCTATGGACCCTGAAAACGGATCGAACAATCATTTGTCAACACCTTTTTCAAAATACCCCATTCGTGCTGTATTGTAACCAAGGATTCTATTTTTATCGATTTGGAACAATCCTTCAGATCAGGAATAATGCGGCTACTCGCCCGGTTCTCGATTTTTTCTTCCTATATATATATATCTTTTTTTCATTTTCTTTTTCTTGCGTTCTGTCCGGAATGACGCCTATCTCGCCATCTGAAAGCAGACGAATCGCTTCCTGCATGGCGGTGCTCCTGCATCTTTTTCTTCCTTCTTTTTCCTTTTTACGTCCCGATCTTCCTTCATTTTTTCATCCATTCTGTAATCGTAATTTATTTACGGTTTTCTTATTATAATTATTATTTCATTAAGAAAAGCAGCGCACTTTGATGTGCGCTGCCTCAACATTTTTCTGAATCAATTTTTTCTATCTTTTTGTAAGTTGGAAAACCATACCTTCTGCAATTTCTTGAATGTCGTCAGTTGATAACATAAAATCCTCGTTTTCCATTGTGACCGAAATCGAGTTGTTCTGCCAGATGATCGTATGCCTGTAAAAAGTCCTGTCCATGAAACAAACTGTTCCGTTCAGCGGAATGGCCGGAATGTTTTTGATCCCGTTTGTCAAGCCTTCTCCCTGTGCCTTGCTCAAACTCTCTTTTGCCGTATAGTAATTGAGAAAAGGTGTTTGTGTCTTTTCCATGTCTTCGATTTCTTCATGGGTCAGGCAAAACTCCCATAATTTCTGATCTGTTTTTTTGTTTTCAATATCGATTCCGATCTCATTGGAATCATCTTTCGTGAATATGACCCAGGGATAGCTGTGAGAGATATTGAAATGGATGCTTTCTGCAATAGGCTTTCCTTTGTCGTTGACTGTCCACGGATGATCTTTCAGCAGTATCCACTTGAAGAATGAACTGCCTATTGCCAAAGAACGGACTTTTTCATTTCGGATCGCCATGATCTGTTCTGCTTTTTCTTTCGGAAGCTGTGCGAGAATCGTTTCTTTATTTTTGTCTATGACCGACGCGTGCAAAGCATAGATTGTCACCTCAACATCACCTTCCTTTCGTCATTCCTTCCAAAGTATACCACATTTTCTGTTTTCTCTCCTATTTTTTGTCCTTTGTCTTGCGAAAGTTTTCAGTAAAGGTTATAAATATTTGAATCTTTTTTAGGAGTGATAATCAGTATGCGCTTTTCGGAAATGACTTATGTCCGCCCGGATCTGGACAAAATGAAAGAAGTTTGTGTCCAGACTGCAAACACGATCAAAGAATCT
>CADBRS010000080.1 GCA_902797125.1 uncultured Ruminococcus sp. | reverse complement strand
TTCGTGTGTCCTTTATGCGGTCACGATGCTTCGGATTTTGAACCGATTTTCGAGTAAAAAACAAACAAGGACAGGAGGAGACTCTTGCCCTTGCTTTTTTTTATTGCCGGACTCAAATTGCGGTCCGTCCTGTTTAGGCGCCAGATGCTTCCGGCACGTCGGGTGATTCCTGAATGATCAGAGCATCTCCTTTTTGGCGGATGAATTTCAGAAAAACGATCAGCAGGATTACAGCAATCAGACAGCAGGCCATATCTGCAATCGGAGTTGCCCATACGATTCCGTATGTGGGGATCCACAGACGGAGCAGAAACATGAGAGGAATATCGATGATCCCTTTTCTGGACATGGCAAGCCACAAGGCCTTGAACCCTCTCTTCGTTGCTTGGAACAGCGAGATGACGGCATAGGCAGAAGCCGAAAACGGACCTCCGATACACAAAATGCGCAAGATGACGGCACCTTCCTGGATAGAGGGAGATTCTCCCTGAATAAACCATGATACCAAACCCGGGCCGAAAATCAGATAGAGAACCATCGTGATCGTAGCGATCCCGACGGACAAGGCGGCGCTTTGAAAGAATGCAGAACGCATCCGCGTATAGTTTTTGGAAGCATAATTATATGCGATCAGCGGGAGCACACCCTGAGAAACGCCCCGCACGATGCTGTGCGAAAGCATATTGATCTTTTTGGCCACTCCCAGTCCGGCCTGCAGGATGACGCCGTTGGCGGACATCAGATTGTCCAGAATCATGAATGAAACGTTTTCGAACAGGGTCATCAGGCAAGCGGGAAGACCGGAGATGAACACTTCCTTGAGAACTTTCCGGTTGATCTTGATTTTTGACGGAAGAAAAGTCAAAACCGTCTTTTTTCGAACGATGAACAGATAGACGAAGTAATAGAAGAGAGCGATCAGATTGGAGAGAGAAGTGGCGATGGCAGCGCCGAGCACTTCTTTCCCGGGTTCCAGGATCACAAACATGAAGAGGGGATCCAGAAGAATGTTCAGTACTCCGCCCACCATGATCCCGATGCTTGCCTGCAAGGAGTTTCCTTCGGATCTCACCAGATGGGACATCAACGTGTTGAGGGCGGCGCAGATCCCGAAGCATGTGACGGTCAGGAAGAGATATGTTTTTGCTTCTTCATGGACGCGGATATGTGATCCGCCCAACAGATTGACAAACGGATCTGCCCAGATCAGAGTTGCCAGACAATAAACTGCCGTGATGGCTGCGCAGGCCCAAAAAGCGAAAGAGGACAGCCCGGCTGCCCGGTGGTCTTTGCCTTTTCCCAACGAACGGGAAATGCCGGAACCTCCTCCGATACCGAACAGGTTGGAGATGGCAGACAGAAACATGAAAGCAGGCATACAGATGGCGATGGAAGTGATCAGCTCTTCCTCGCCGGTCAGCCCGATGTAAAAGGCGTCTGCCATATTGTAAGCAACCAGGATGATCTGACTCAGCACCGCAGGTACAGCCAGTTTTCGAATGGCTTTCCCGACTTTCATCGAGGCAAACAATTCCTTTTTTGCGGATTTCTGCATCAGATCACCCCCTTGCTAAAAAAATAAAAGGCCCGCCGAAATGACAGGAACTCTGGAAATATCCGCCATTTTACTCCTTTGGCACGAAAAAGTCAAGGCTTTTTTACTTTTTTAAAGAGGTTCTTGCAACATGTTATTGTTATTGCTATTGTTAATTACGACAAGGATTTATGCCGTTGAACCATTAAGACGCGAATTGCCTTACTTGACAACAACGGCCCTTCGCCCTTATAATGAAAATTATGTTGTGGATATTTGTGGTTGCATCTATTGCTTGGATCCTTTGTCGGTAAATCATATGGATTATCAAGAAATAAAGTGAGGAAGCTGTATACTATGAAAAAAATAATCATTTGGGTTACTCTATTGTTAGTTACACTTTGTTTTCCATCGTGTCGTGAGAATAGCCAGAAACTAGTACTCCAAACCGCTTGTGGCGGTACCATTGAGGTAGAAAGTGGTCAGATCAACAAGCAAATGGATATTGTTTTTCATCATCCTGAAGTTTTGGATTCAGGACGCTAT
>CADBRS010000079.1 GCA_902797125.1 uncultured Ruminococcus sp. | reverse complement strand
GATAAGGAGATTTCGGAATTTATTTCCGGAAAATACTGGGCCATTCAGTCCAAGGAAAAGACAAAGGGCGAAACCGTTGAACTGTTGTCTAAATCCAAGTTCGATGAAAAAGAGAAGACGTCAGCTCAAAGTTACTGCGATCTCCTGAACCGGGGTCCCGCAACCGTCGTTTCAGTCAAGAGCAAGGACGAGAAGTTGTTTCCTGGAAAGCTCTACTCGCTGTCCAAACTGCAAAACGTCCTAAGCAAAAAATTCAAGATGTCTATGACGCAAAGTCTGGCGATCGTTCAGAAACTGTACGAATCCGGTTATCTGACATATCCCCGTACCGACAGCGAATACATGGCAACGGCGGAAAAAGGCAAAGTGTCAAGCATTTTGAAGCAGTGTGCGGAATTGGGTTACCCCGTCAAGTTCAAGGATTCAAAAAATATTTTTGATGATAAGAAGATCGAATCCCACTCCGCGATCACTCCGACGTTCAAAATTCCTCCAAAGGACAAACTGAGTCCGGATGAAGCTAAGGTCTACAGCACGGTGTTCCGCCGCTTCGTGGCCGTCTTCTGCTCCGAAGACTGCATCGTGTCCCGGAAAGAGATCACCATACAGGTCGGCCCGGCTGATCGTCCTGTTGAGGTCTTTACCCTCAAGGGCAGCGTCATCAAGGAGAAAGGCTGGACCAAATACGACGACTATGCGGCCAAGGACAAGATCCTTCCGGATCTGACCGAAGGCGAGACTGTCACGATCAACTTCAAACCGCTGCAGAAAGAGACGACGCCTCCCAAGCACTATACGGTCGAAACACTTAACAACTATTTAAAAAATCCTTTCCGCGACGATAAAACAACGAAGAAAGAAAAAACTGACTCGGATGAAGAAGACCGGATCGGTACAGATGACAGCGAAGAATACAAAGCCATCTTCGAAGGACTGGAATTGGGTACCGAAGCGACACGGACCGGTATTATTGACAACGCCCGCAAGAGCAAATACATTTTGCTCAAAGGCGACGTCTACACCATCCTGCCGGACGGCAAATTCCTGATCGATTTTCTGGGCATGCTCCATATCAGCATGGACAAATACAAGACTTCTCAGCTAGGTCAGGCCCTCAAGAAAGTTTTTCACGGAGATATCTCTATCAACGACTCGGTCAAGCTGGCCGAAGCAGAGATCTCGGAGGTCTTCTCCTATGCCAAAGAAGATTCACCGGAAAATACGGGTCTTTTCAGAGAAGTGGCAGGAACGTGCCCACTTTGCGGGAAAAATCTGCTGTCTTTCGGCAGTTTCTACGGCTGTGAAGGATACAAAGAAAACTGCAAATTCAGCGTCAGGACGTCCATTTGCGGGAAAACGATCTCCATTCCGCTTCTGAAGGAACTCGTAGAAAAGGGCGAAACACCGCTCATCAAGGGTTTCCGGTCGAACAAGGGCAATTCCTTTGATGCCAGACTCAAACTGGAAAAAGACGGAAAAGTCGTTTTCGTATTCGACTCATCGCCGAACAGGCAAACTGCACAAAAGAAGCCCACGGTCTGTCCGATTTGCGGAAAACCCATCCTCAAAGGAAAAACGGCTTTCGGATGCGAAGGCTGGAGGGACGGATGTACCTTCCGCGTACCTTTTGTTTCACAAAACGAGCGGGAAAACGTAGCCGAACTGATCCGGGCAGTTTCCGAATTCAAATCGGAAAAACCGAAAAAATAAAGGTATGATATTTGTTGAAACTGCACAAAACAGGCCCGCCTGATTGTGCAGTTTTGACTTTTCTTATAAATATAATAGGAAAGCAGGCTTTTTTCTTTTTTCGGTTGACTTCCGTCGCCAAGTGTGATATAATGCCATGTAACGATGGGTTGGGGGTATTTTTTCCTTTTTGGGAAAATGCCTGGCCTGATATGGAGGTTTGCATGAGCAAAGACCGAGTCCAGAATGAGCAAAACGATCAGAGCGAGATTAATCTCGGCGATCTTTTCCTCATTGCCAAAAAGTACATCGTCCTGCTGATTGCCGTCACGTTGGTCGCAGCCGTTTTGGTCTACGCTTTCACGGCGCTCTTCATCAAACCCACCTATTCCGCAAGTTCCAAGATCTACATTGTGGCTTCTTCCGGAGTCCTTCAGATCTCGGACCTGACAATCAGTAGCAACGTCGCTCAGGACTATATCGACCTGATCAATGATAAGGTCGTGCTACAAGCGGTCATAGATGACATGAATCTGCCCTATACCGTTTCACAGCTCCGTTCCATGGTCTCAGCGACCAACACCTCCGGAACGCACATGCTGGTGATTACGGTCAAGGGTCACGATTCCAAAGAAGTGGCCGATATCGCCAACTGCATCGCAGATATGACGATCAACACCGTTCCTGATAAAATGCAAGTCCACGCTCCGACCCTCATCAGCGGGGCTGAAGAAAACAAGTCCAAGATCGCGCCGAGCAACACCCGCAACGCTTTGATCGGCGGTTTGATCGCACTGGCTCTCACATACGGTATACTGGTTCTCAGATACTTCCTTGACGACTCCATCCGCTCAGCGGCAGACGTCGAGAGATACGGCAATCTGCATATCCTCGGCGAGATCAGCGATTTGAGAGAAACGTCCAAAGCCTACGGCAAGTATGGTCATTACGGCCGCTACGGTCATTATGGTCAATATGGCCACTACGGTGAGATCAAGAAGGAATCGGGCGATTCCTCATCGCATCAAGGTAAGGGGGCTTAATCATAATGCGTAAAGTTACTTTTACAAAATGGGATGAAGCCGGTTATACCCTTCAGGAAGATGTCAACACCGTTGTCACGAATATCAAGTTCAGCGGTTCCGATATAAAATCAATTTGCGTTACTTCCTCCAATGAAAATGAAGGCAAGTCTTTCGTTTGCATGGAACTGGCCCGTGCCTTCGCCAGAGACGGCAAAAAAGTCATCCTGGTCGATGCGGATTTGAGAAAGTCCAGAATCGAATGGCACTACGGTATGGAAGGCGGCGAAGGTCTGCAAGGTCTTTCGCACTATCTGGTCAATATCACGAACAACCTCGATGATATCGTTGTGGAAACGAACATCACGAACATGTATTTGATCCTTGCAGGTCAGACAGTCGTGAATCCTCCTTCCCTGTTCGGATCTCAGATTTTCAAAGATCTGATCACCCAGTTGGAAGAAGCGTACGATCTGGTCATCGTAGACTGTCCTCCGATCTGTGCCGTCGTAGATGCCGCCGTCATTTCGACCATCACCAGCGGCACGATCGTGGTTGCCTCTCAGGGAGGCAGTTCGCGTAAGGATCTGCGCTACACCATGCAGCAGCTTGATAACGTCAACGCCACTGTCATCGGTGCTATTGTCAACAAAGTCAGACGCTCCGGCTCTTTGACCGGCTACAGCAAGTACGGAAAATACGGAAAGTATGGAAAGTACGGAAGATATGGCCAATACGGTCAGTATGGTCATACCGACGCTCCTAACCAGAACGCTTCTTCAGAGGCTGACAAGAAATGATTCTGTTGCCCGGTTTTGCCGAAATCGATCTTCACTCTCATCTGTTGCCCGGTATGGATCACGGATGCGTGGATTTGAAGATGGCAGAACAAGCATTGCAGCAGGCTCATGCAGTTGGTATCCGTACCATCTGCTGCACTTCCCATTTTTATCCGGATCAACATCATGTTCCCGACTTTTTGGAAGCACGGACCCAGCAACTCCAGTTGGTTGAGCCCATTGCTAACAAATACGGTATTCACTTAATTCCCGGAGCGGAAGTCCAGATGCAACCCGATGTTTCTTCCTGCGGTGATCTGTCACTGCTTGCGTTGAATGAATTGGAAGCCATCTTGATCGAATTGCCTTTCTTAAGAGAGGTTTCACACAAATGTTTGGACAATGTTTTTCGCCTCATGACGAAGAACAGACTTCAGGTCATCATCGCTCATCCTGATCGGTATGATCTGTCCGTTGTCGAGGATTGTCTGTCATTTGGTTGTGTGCTCCAATTGAATGCAGAAGCCGTTTTGTCTGAAAAGAAACAGGCCGTGCGCTGGATGAAGAATGCTCCCGTTTTAGGAATCGGGACCGATTTCCACAGAGATGCGGAACTCAGTTATTCTTCATTTGCCAAAGCCTCCAAATTAGCCAAAAAATATTCTTGATGTTCCAATAAAGGAGGAGGTGGACCGAGTTTGAACAGAAGGATCATATTTTCTCTCACACTCGGCGCTATTGCTCTCTTCCTGATTGTCTTCGGTGTCTTCCGCTTTATAGAGTATCAACAAGCCAAAAAGGTCAACGAAGAAGTCAAAGAACCCTATTCTTGGGATTCAAGGATCGTTCTTCAAGACTATGAGCGGAAAAACGTTGGTGGAAAGACTTATGCCTACAAACCCGGTTTGACAAACATCCTGCTCCTGGGCGTTGATACGCAAGGCGCGTTGGAAGAGCAGAAAGTCAACCGAGGAAACGGTCAGTGCGACGCGATCTATCTGGTGACCATTGACAATGTCAACTGGACTGTGGATATCCTACAGTTGGATCGCGATACGATGACGCCGATCACCACGACGGATATGCTTGGAAAGCCGAGAGGCACAGAAGTCGCTCAGATCTGTCTCTCCTATTCCTACGGAAACGGCACTTCAACAAGTTGTCAAAATGCTGTTGAAGCCGTCAGATATCTACTCGGAGGCATTCCCATCGATCATGTTGCTTCCATCAACATATCGGCGATCGAGCCTTTGATCGACGCGATAGGCGGAGTCAAGATGCTGATCGAGACCGATATGTCGGATCAGGATCCGGCGCTGGTCGAAGGTGAAACGGTGACTTTGAACGGTCACCAAGCCGAATTATACGTACGTTCCAGAAGAGAAGTCGATGACGGTCGTAACGCATCCCGTATGAAGCGTCAGCGTGCTTTCATCCAGGCTTTGATGGAAACCGTCATGGACAAGTTGAAAAACGACCTGACGGATGCGACCACCTGGTATGAGGCCATGGAGCCGTATACGTATCTGGATTCCGAGTTTACCACTTTTCTTTCATTCTTTTCACAGGCCGCAGATCCGAACTACACAAGGCACGAGATCGTCACACCGGCCGGTGAGCACGACTACACAAAAGATTATGCTGAATTCAATATAGACAAAGATGCATTAAACAATTTGATTTTGCAGCTTTGGTATAAAGAATATAAATAAAAAAACATTTTTAAAAAGGAGAAAAACAAAAATGAAAATGTTAAAGGTATTGTCGACGTTCCTTTGCGTTCTTATGATTGCTTCTCTTGCAGCCGTTGCTGTTTCAGCAGCTCAGATGGGTCAGCCCTCGATTCAGGCATCCGCTGAGCTGGAAGAAAAGGGTCCTGCTGTATCCGGCGATAACGCCGATGCAGTCACGATCGTTCCTCTGAACGATGCAGACACGACTGTTGATGAAGCTATTCAGGAGATCGAAGACGCAACTTCACTCTACAACTTGGTTCCGATGGCAGCTCTGAAAGAGTCCATGGGTATCGAAGCTGAAGGTGATATCAGCGAGCAGGGTCTGGCTGTTTATGCTGCATTCGGTATCGATGCAAGCGGCGTTGCTCCCACACTGAACGATGATGGAAGAGTTGAAGTCACACTCGGCGGTTTGAACCCCGATGCGTTCAGATACTTCACATTCATCTACAAGCCCACAGGTTCTGTCAGTGCTTCTCTGAGAGGCACACAGTTGCTGGCTGGCTCTGGCTGGGAAGTCCTTGAGAACGAATACATCCATGTCAACGATAACAACACCGTTACGATCGACATCGCATCCTACGGTACATACGTCATGGTTACATCCAATGGTGCTGACCTGTTGAACCCGTTCACAGCAGACTCCATGTGGTGGATCTTCGTTGTTGCAGGTGTTGCTGTTCTGGCTATCGCTGCAGGTATTGTTATCTGGAACAAAAAGCAGTACAACAAATAATCTGAAAAGATTAACTTGCAAGATCCGATAAGAACCGGATCGAAAAAAGAGGAAGCGCTTGTGTGTTTCCTCTTTTTTTCGGAAAAAAAGAAGCATTCAAACGAGGTCATTTCATGGATTCCAAAACGCAGGAACTCATCAAAAAGCGCAGGACTTTTGCCATTATCTCGCACCCTGACGCCGGTAAAACGACATTAACGGAAAAACTGTTGCTGTACGGAGGCGCCATCCAGTCGGCTGGCAGTGTCAAAGGAAGAGCATCGGACAAGCATGCAGTCTCAGACTGGATGGAACTGGAAAAACAAAGAGGCATCTCGGTGACCTCTTCCGTCATGCAGTTCCGCTATCATGATTATTGCATCAATATTCTGGACACTCCAGGCCACCAGGACTTCTCGGAAGACACATACAGGACCCTGATGGCTGCTGACAGTGCGGTCATGGTCATCGATGCGGCAAAAGGGATCGAGCCTCAAACCCGTAAGCTGTTCCATGTTTGCGCCAAAAGAAACATCCCGATCTTTACGTTTTTCAACAAGCTGGACCGTGAGGCCAAGGATCCGTTCGATCTGATCGATGAATTGGAAACCGAATTCGGCATCCGCACCTATCCCATGAACTGGCCGATTTCATGCGGCGTCACGTTCAGAGGCGTCTACGACCGGAATAAGCACAGCATCTTGACGTTCGCGGATGCACACAGCGGCAGATCCCGCATCGAATCCATTCAGTGCGACATCAGCGAGACGGAAAAGCTCAATGAACTGATCGGCGAAGATCTGGCCTCGAAGTTGACCGAGCAGATCGAATTGATCGACGCAGCCGGGTTCGAGTTTTCGAAAGACGATATCGATCACGGCAAACTGAGTCCCGTGTTCTTCGGTTCCGCCTTGAACAATTTCGGTATCGAAGACTTTCTGGAATATTTTCTGTCTCTGACCCCAGAGCCTCTGGCCCGCAAGGCAGATGACGTGCAAATATCACCTTTCGACGATCATTTCTCGGCTTTTGTGTTCAAGATCCAGGCCAACATGAATAAGGCCCACAGGGACAGAATCGCATTCATGCGGATCTGCTCGGGCAAGTTTGAAAAGGATAAAGACTACTATCACGTGCAAGGCAAGCGGACTCTGAGGCTCTCGCAGCCTCAACAGATGATGGCGCAGGACCGTGAAGGGATCACGGAAGCCTATGCCGGAGATATCATCGGCGTATTCGATCCGGGCATCTTTTCCATCGGCGACACCGTGGCAGATATCGGTTTCAAGGTTCAATATGCCGGGATACCGACTTTTGCCCCTGAACATTTTGCCGTAGTCGAGCAGATCGATTCCATGAAACGGAAGCAGTTTGCCAAAGGCATGTCTCAGATCGCAGAAGAAGGTGCGATCCAGAT
>CADBRS010000078.1 GCA_902797125.1 uncultured Ruminococcus sp. | reverse complement strand
CTGTCTTGTCCGGAAAGGATTTGAATCCTACCATTTCCAAAGATTTCAGAAACAATTGTGACCTCCGTTCTCCGGTTCCGCATCGGCGGCCAGGCAGATGCAAGGCACGGTTTGTTCGGTAAAAATGATTCTCTTCAAGTTGTATTTCGATTTGAGATAATTGACGTTGCACCGTTTTTGCACGATGCACACGGAAAGCATGCCAACCGGTATCCGGAACGTCGTGGGATCTGTCCGTTCCGTTTGGCTGTCCAGCAACTTCTCCATCTGGCGGAGCGCAGTTCGGCTCCGGATCAGTTCGCCTATGGCGGGATGTGTCGCCCCGGCCACGGCGCAGGAAGAGTCAGACAGTTCTTCGGAAGCGCACAAACCGATCCGAAGTACGGGTAAATGACCGCGTTGCAGGATCTCCAAGACCGCGGCACCCCGTTCGACAGCATCTTCGAGCGACAGCGGAACATACGAACCTTCCCGCATCATGGTCTCCAGTTCGGACCCGGCAAATACGACAGTCGGGTAGATCCGTGAGGCGCACGGACACAGTTCCAGTACTTTCGCGGCGGTGCCTTTTTCTGAAGAAGGATCCGAGCCTGGCAGACCGATCATCAGCTGAGCGACCCATGGGATCCCTGCCTGACGGAGTTTTTCCGCAGCCCGGACGGTATCGCTTGCCGTGTGACCTCTTTTGGAAAGAGCCAGCACCCGGTCGTCCATGCTCTGAACGCCCAGTTCGACGGCCGTGACCGGATAGGACCTGAGCAGCTCGATCGTTGCGTCTGAGATGAAGTCCGGACGCGTCGACATACGGATGCCGGTCATTCGGAAGCCCGCCTTGTTTCCGGTGTCCATGCATCGGAGAGCCGTATCCAGATATTTCCGGATCAGCGGTTCGGGAAGCCCCGTGAACGAGCCCCCGAAAAAGGCGATCTCGATCTCGTCTTCTTTTGAAAGCGTGTCCAGCGTCCGGATGATCTGTTCCCGGGCTGTTTCCGGAGACATGACCTCATGGCCTGTGATGGACCGCTGGTCGCAAAAAACGCACCGGTGCGGGCACCCCAGTTGCGGTACGAAGACCGCGATATTACGGTGTGCCATTATGATTCGGATTCGTTCCTGATGAGCCCCATCAGGGCCAGCGCATCCTTAGCGGCCGCGATCTCGGCCTTTTTATGATTGGGTCCCTTGCCTGTCCCGAGCACGTTGGAGTGCAGCAGGACGCGGACGGTATATCTCTCCGGTCCGGGCTCGCCCAGATCTTCAACGACTTCGTACGAAGGCAAAACGTGTTCGTCCGCCTGCGTGATCTGCTGGAGCAGGGATTTGTAGTCTTTGCTGTAACCCAGAGGCGCGAGGACTTTCAGTTCCTCGGTGATCAGAGGGATCAGAAACTTCCGAACGGCTTCCTTGCCCTCTTCATGACAGCCGGAATCCAGATAAATAGCCCCGATCGTTGCCTCGAACGCATTTTCGAGGACGGTCGGATTGTTTCTGTTCACCTGTTCGCCCACGCCAATGAAAAGATACTTGTTCAGTTCCAGCTTTTCAGCAAAAGACGCAAGGGATTCCCCGCAAACCAAAGCCGAGCGCATCTTGGTCAGATGGCCTTCGGGCAGTTCGGGATACTCGTTGTACAGATATTCGCTCACGATGCAGGACAGGACGGAATCGCCTAAAAATTCCATCCGTTCATTGCAGAGAAGATGGTGATCCGGAACGTTGAGTTCATTCGTGAACGAGGCGTGAGTCATGGCCTGTCTCAGAAGCG
This sequence comes from uncultured Ruminococcus sp., assembly GCA_902797125.1. Classification (GTDB taxonomy): domain Bacteria; phylum Bacillota; class Clostridia; order Oscillospirales; family CAG-272; genus RUG14240. The sequence continues at coordinate 4,825 of CADBRS010000078.1, read as the reverse complement.
AAAGACTGTGAAATTGGTAATCGAGCGTCGCTTCGAGATCCTTCAGATCCGAGCCGATCTCGTTCTCAAAACCGTGATGGTTGGACATGAACTAACTCCCCTTCCTTTCTGCTTCCATAGCCCGGATCTTTTCGTCGATCAGCGAAAGAGCACGGGCTGAAAGCGCTTCGTTTCGGACGGCTTTACCGCCTTTGACCTTGCGGTCGAGCGGCGTGACGATGCCGAAATTGGCGTTCATGGGCTGAAAAGGTCCTATCCCCCCGTGGCTGACGTAATGAGCCATCGCCCCGATCATGGTTTCTTTGGGGAAAACGACCGGAGACAGTCCCAGAGCCGTTCTGGCCGCATTCAATCCGGCGACCAGTCCCGATCCGGCGGACTCGATGTACCCTTCAACTCCTGTCATCTGACCTGCGAAAAAGATATGCGGGTCGCTTGCGAGTGCGTAGGTCTCGGTCAGTTTCCCGGGAGACTGTAAAAACGTATTGCGGTGCATGACGCCGTACCGCAGAAATTCTGCCTGGGAAAGGCCCGGTATCATCCGGAAGACCCGTCTCTGCTCGGCAAAAGTCAGATGCGTCTGAAAACCGACCAGATTGAACATGGTGCCTTCGACATTTTCCTTGCGGAGCTGCACGACGGCATAAGGGTCCTTCCCTGTTCTGGGATCCGGCAGACCGACAGGTTTGAGCGGTCCGTACCGCAGCGTGTCGATCCCTCTGGCCGCCATGACCTCGACGGGCATGCATCCTTCAAAAACGGTCAGATCCTTTTGATCCTCCCGGTCGAATTCTTTCAGCTCGGCGCATTCCGCATGCAGCAGCGCGTCGTAGAAAGCCAGATATTCAGATTCGTTCATCGGACAGTTCACGTAATCTGCGTCGCCTTTCCCGTAGCGGGACGCGCGGTAGGCAATCGTTTCGTCGACCGTGGACGCGTCCACGATCGGTGCTGCCGCATCAAAGAAATGCAGCCCGCCCAATCCGAGTCCGTCGCGGATATAATCCGCCATTTTGTCCGAAGTCAAGGGCCCAGTGGCGATCACCGTCACGGAATCATCGGGCACGCCGCCGAGTTCTTCCTCGATCACGGTGATGCCCGGCATGTTTTTCAACTTATCGGTGACCCCTTCCGAAAAAACCGTCCGATCCACAGCCAGCGCTGAACCTGCGGGGACTCTGCACCGGTATGCCTCGTTCATGATCAGCGAGTCCAGTTTGACCATTTCCGCTTTCAACAGCCCGATGGCATTGCTGAGCGCATCGGAACGAAAAGAATTGGAGCAGACCAGTTCGGCAAACGCAGGACTGTGATGGGCCGGCGTATATTTTTTCGGTTTCATTTCGTAAAGACGGACGTCAACGCCCGCCTTCAGCGCCTGCCATGCCGCTTCACATCCGGCAAGTCCCGCGCCGATCACGTTCACGTACGGTCTCATTTGTTTTCCTCATCCTGCTCGGTGTCCGACATGTCGCGGAAATAACCGCAGTTCCGGTCACGGCAGTAAAGTTGTTTTTTCGTCTTTTTGATAAACAGCATCTTCCCGCACTGAGGGCACTTTTCCTCCGAAGGTTTGTCCCAGCAAGAAAACTGGCATTCGGGAAAACGTTCGCAGGCATAGAAAGGCACGTGGCTGCGGCTGTATTTGGTGAGGATCTTGCTCCCGCACCGGGGACAAGGCACAGACACTTCCGCTGTTTTCTGCTTGGTGAACGAGCACGCCGGATAGGTGGAGCAGGCATAGAATGTCCCGTACCGTCCGTTCCGGAGCACCATGGGCGCCCCGCATTTTTCACATCTGAAATCCGCGATCACCGGCTCGACTTTCGGAGCGGGATCCAGAGATTCGGTCAGCGATTTGGTGTTTTTGCAAGCCGGATAGTTGGGGCATGCGGCAAATTTACCGAACCGGCCCGTCCTCAGCACCATGCGGCTGCCGCACTGATCGCAGATGATATCCGTTTCTTCGGGCACCACCTTGAGCGTTTTTCCCTGAATGGATTTTTCAGCCACGCTCAATTGCTTCTCGAAATCTTTCCAGAATGTCCGGAGCACTTCCTCCATGCCGATCTCGCCGCGCTCGATCCTGTCCAGTTCGGTTTCGATCCCGGCCGTGAACTGATAGTCCACGATCTTGGGAAAGGCCTGCTTCATGAGTGTCGTGGTGATTTTGCCCAATTCCGTGGGGATCAGGTATTTGCCCTGGCGGGAAACGTAATCCCGGGCAACGATCGTCGTGATGATCGGCGTATAGGTGCTGGGACGCCCGATTCCCTTTTCCTCGAGGAACTTGATCAGCGATCCCTCCGTGAAACTGGGAGGAGCCTCGGTGAAATGCTGCTCGGGCAGGATCGACTGGCAATGATAGGATTCCCCTTTGGCAAGGCCGGGCAGCGGAGCGTCTGTTTCTTCAGCCTCTTCGCTGTCCGCACGGACGGGCATTTCCTCTTTCGTCTCTTCGTAGAGAGCCATATAACCCGAAAAAGCCACATGCGTTCCGGTGGCTCTGAAAATATAACTATCTGCCTGAAAAGAGGCGGTGACCGTGTCTATGGAGGCACTCTCCATCTGACTGGCAATGAATCTGTCCCAAATCAGTTTGTAAAGCCTGTACTGATCCAGCGAGAGCAGCTTGCGCAGTTTCTGAGGCTCCAGATCGATATGGGTCGGACGGATCGCTTCGTGCGCAGCCTGAGCGGCCGCCTGGGTCTTGTACACCCGGGGCGAATCAGGATAGTACCGCGGACCGTATTTGGCCAGAATGAAATCTTTGGCGGACTGCTGCGCTTCTTCCGATACGCGGAGAGAGTCCGTTCTCATGTATGTGATCAGACCCATGACGCCGCCGAATTCAGTTCCCAGATTGACGCCTTCGTAGAGTTCCTGCGCCACCCGCATGATCCTTTGAGACTGGAAACCCAGTTTTCTGGACGCCTCCTGCTGAAGCGTGGATGTCGTAAAAGGTGGAGTCGGCACTTTTTTCTTTTGGCTTCTGGTCACGCCGCTGACTTCGAAATCCTTGCCCTGAACGTCTTCCAGAACCTTGCGGACCGTTTCCCCGTTTCCGAGTTTGATCTTTTTCTTACCGGTTCCGTAAAAGTGAACGCGCAAAGGCGTCCCGCCGCAGTCCAACAGCGCGTGGATCGTCCAATACTCTTCCGGTTTGAAATTAGCGATCTCTTCCTCGCGTTCCGTTATGATGCGGGCCGCGACGGACTGGACGCGGCCTGCGCTCAATCCGCTCATCACGTTTTTCCACAGAAGCGGACTGATCTTATATCCCACGATCCTGTCGAGGATCCTTCGGGTCTGTTGTGCGTCGACCAGATTCAGATCCAGCGGCCGGGGGTGCTGAATGGCGTTTTTCACCGCCGTTTTCGTGATTTCGTTAAAGGTGATACGAACGATCTTTTCGTCGGGGATACCCAGCGTCTGGGCCAGATGCCATGCGATCGCCTCCCCTTCACGGTCCGGGTCGGTCGCCAGATAAACGCGCGTGGCGTTTTTGGCGTCTTTGCGGATGGAAGAAATGATATCGCCTTTGCCCCGAATGTTGATGTAATGAGGCTGAAAGCCGTTTTCGATGTCCACACCCAGCTGGCTCTTGGGCAGATCCCGGACGTGGCCTACTGAAGCCACCACTTTATAACCCGAACCCAGAAAGTTCTTGATCGTATTGATTTTATAAGGTGACTCAAGTATTACCAAATTTGACATAAACGAACTGTAAAAACCTTTCGGATTGTTTCGAACTGTGAAGATCAGCGCCGTCTGAACTCCCAAAGGAGGATCCCGCCTGCCACGGATGCATTCAGGGATTCCGTCTCGCCGCTCATCGGGATCAGAAGCGTCTCGCTGGCCGCATCAAGAACGTCCGCAGACAGACCGTGTCCCTCGTTGCCTATGATCAAGCTGTCGCCGGGAAGACGTTCAAAGGAACCCAGTTCCTTGGCTTTTTCGTCCAGTGCCGCCGCAAAAACCCGTCTGGAGCGCGTCAAGATACGGACAGCTTCAGCCAAAGCGGAGACCCGGACGATCGGGATCGAAAACATGGCGCCCATCGATGCGCGCAGGGCCTTGGGATGGTATGGATCCGCACTCGCGTCATCGGTCACGACCAGAGCCGCTCCGAATGCAACGGCACTCCGGATCAGCGCGCCGAAATTCAGAGGATCCTGTATCGATTCCAGCAGCAAAATCGGTGCGTCAGGCGACCTTCCGGACAGCGCCTCCTGAATTTTCTCTTCTTCTTTTATTATAGCACGATTGATTCTGTTGTCAATATATTCGGCCGTTGTTATCACGCCTTCGGGCGCTTTTTCATCCGATATCCGATCGAACAAATCGGACGACAAAACGTATGTCCGGATGCCCTTTTGCTCAAGCTTTCCGTCCACATCCGGCGGAAGTTCCGTTCCCTCCCTCACAAAGAGCGAACGGACAGTCACGTCTTTGGACAGTGCCTCTCTCAGCAGTTTGATGCCGTCGAAGCGAAAGAGCCCGGATTCATCCCTGTATTTTTTGTCTTTCAGCTTGCAGAGAGCAGTCACTTTTTCGTTTTGCCTGGATTGGATAACCGGTTCACAATATCTCATAATCCCTCCGTTTTTGGGTCCTTGTTTGCTTTTTAAAAATGACCCGGCACCAGAAGGTACCGGGTATCGATCATGTGAACTACCCGCCACCTACTTACGCTGAGGTGGGGGCTTCCTAGGTTGGTCTGCACCACCCAGTCTACTATTACCCTGTCATACCAGATACTTCTGGCAAGGCTTGCAACTGCTGTGAATGATCATAACTTCAGTAAGCATGGGTCTAGCCCCGG
>CADBRS010000077.1 GCA_902797125.1 uncultured Ruminococcus sp. | reverse complement strand
TGTCTTCAGATATTTCTCGCAAAGTTCCCCGAGAGCGTAGTGACCGGCGTTCGAGTCGATCACGTAGGCGGCCAGCATAGGGTCGAAGAAAGCTCCTCTGAACCGGATGCCTTCGCGCTCTTTGGCATGGTAATACTCTTTGCAGTCGTAGATGACGAAAAGCCTGCCCGAAAGCAGAAAATCTTTGATCTCGGAAGAGTCTTTCCTGATCTTCAGACAGGTGTCCCCATAAGCCGCATAAAAGTGCGTTTCGTCTTCAGAAACTGCAATAATTGTATCATTTAATACATTTTTAAGTTCTTTAACGCTTTCTTCAACAATCTGGAAGCGGGACGAATGAACTGCTGGATCCGAGCTGTTTTCTCCTTCTTCCGGCAGCGGAGCGGACAGATTCATCTTTTTCAGAAAAGATACGAAATCATACTTTTCGAGCAGTTCCCGGAGCGCTCTCGGATCCGGGGACGCGCTGAACAGATCTTCCGCCGTTTTGTCCAGAGGCACTTTGGTCTCGATCTGGGCCAGATCCCTGGAATAAAATGCAGATTCCTGCCCTTCCAGCAGTTTGTTCAGCAAAGAGCCCTTGATCTCGGTCTGTCCGGGCAACGCTTCGTAGAGTGCCTTCAGCGAACCGTATTGGGCGATGAGGGGGAATGCCTTTTTCTCTCCGACGCCCGGAACTCCCGGGATGTTGTCCGACGGGTCGCCCATGATTGCCTTCACGTCCACGTACTGTGCGGGCGTGATCCCCTTTTCGGCAATGAATTTGTCGGGTGTATAGGGCACGATGCCGGAATTGGTGACCAGCAGAACCGTACAGGAATCCGAGATCAGCTGAAGCGAGTCCCGGTCTCCCGTGTAAATATAGGTATGTACGTCTCCCGCCCGGGATCCGAGCGCGGCGACCGTGCCTAAAATATCGTCCGCTTCATATCCTTCCTTCTCCAGAACCGTATAGCCCATGGCCCGAAGGATCTCATGGCAGACCGGAAACTGCAGCACCAGTTCATGCGGCGTTTCGTGTCTCCCCGCTTTGTACTGATCGTAGATCTGATGGCGGAAAGTCGGTTTGTGCACATCGAAAGCGGCCACGCAGGCGTCGAAACGGTATTCGGATTGCAGTCTGGTCAGCATATTGAGCATGCCGAACAAGGCGTTCGTGGGAAAACCTTCCCGGTTGGTCAGGCCCTGATGAACGCCGTAAAAGGCCCTGTTCATGATGCTGTTGCCGTCGACAGCCAGTAAACGTCTCATGTTTTCCTCCTCAGCAAGGGAATCCGCCGTCCACACCCAGACACTGCCCCGTGATGAACGAGGCACGGCGTGAGAGCAGGAACGAGACGGCGTCCGCGACGTCCTCTCCCGTTCCGACCCGTCCGAGCGGAGTCTGCAATATGACCTCGCGCCTGTCCGCTTCAGACAGCTCGCTGTTCATGTTCGTGTCGATGAAACCGGGTTCGATGCAGTTGACCGTGATCTTGGACGGCCCCAATTCTTTGGACAGTGACAGCGTCAGGGCGCGGAGGGCGCCTTTCGTCGCGCTGTATGCGCTCTCGCAGGATGCGCCCGTTCTTCCCCACACCGAGCCGATGATCACGATCCGGCCCTGCAGGCTCTTCAGCAGTTGCGGCAGGGATTCTTTGATGACTCTCCGGACGGAATGGAAATTGATCTCGAACAGGTTTTCCCAGTCCGATTCGGTCAGATCCTGCACGGGAGCGATCTGCGCCACGCCCGCACAAAGGACCAGTGCGTCGATCCCGTTCATCCGGTTCCCTGCATCCAGGACGGCGTCCCGGACGCCGGTCTGCTCCCGGAGATCGCACTGGATGCCTCTGGCCTGGCAGACCCGTTCCAGCCATTTAGCTTTTTCTTCATTGGAACGGTAGAAAAAAGTGACGTCGTGACCTTCCTCACAAAGTTTTTGGACGCAGGCCGAACCGATTCCTCCGGTCCCGCCTGTCACGATGATCCTTTGCACGTTATTTTCCTCCCTTCGAAGGCAGCTCTGCCGATTCGATCTCTTTGTTCTTTTTCGGGCTGAACTTCGGAAAATAGGTCCTGTAGAGTTCGAAAAGCAGTTTTCCGAGACCGGACTGGATGCTTTTCCGCTGTTCGCTCGTTCCTTTGGTCAGCAGTTTGAGCCCGTTGACATTCAGCTTGGACAGTTCGCTGAACTTGGAGATCTCGGATATGGAGAAGAGGTCGAACAGACTGTTGACAAAAGCTTCTGTCTCCTCTTCGGTCATGTCCTGAGTCCAGGCTTTGATGGAATGCTCGATCTGGATGCTGTCCCGGGTCCGGGATTCGGCTTCGATGAAAGACGGTCCCATGATCTGCCAGGTCGCCAGATTGTGCTGCCGGATGCCGCGCTCGTCCGCGCGGACCACGGTCGTCCGGCCTCTGTGTTCGAACAGACAGCCTACCACGGACGCTTCCGGGATATAGTGGCGGAGAACGCCCAGAATGGACAGAAACGATTCGGAATTCAGGAATTCTTCCCGGAATCCGGGTCCGTCGAAATCATAGACCGCGCTGATTTTCTGTTTGATCTCCTCTGGTTGCTGAGACGCGCCGTAGACGGCCAGATTGCCGCCCTTGCTGTGTCCGCAAATGATCCAGCGGAGGTTCGGATAGGTTTTTGCGCAGTGCCGGATATATTCCGCGGCATAGGTCTGACTGGGCATGTTCGGTTTGAATGCGAGCTGAAAATCCTCGCGCCAGCCTGTCAGCGAGTCGTCCGTTCCCCGGAATGCGATCACGCCGATCCGGGAGGAAACGAGAAACGTCACCGCCGAAAACTGGATGAGATTCGAAGGATCCAGGCGGTCAACATATTCGCACATCCGGACGCTGCCGAAACGCGAAGTCCCCGCAGCCAATGTCAGCAAATCAGCCGTATCCTGGAGGAGCGGCGGCAATTCCAGGGCGCGGTCGAACGAGGATTCGTAAACGGACTTCAACGTGGCTTTCCCTTCACCGTCTCCCTTCAAAGATTCGGGAAACGGGAAATAGGCCAGTTTGGCAAAGATCGCCACGTCGGTCTCCCCGGGCGGAACGGCCCGGAAATCCAGATCGCCACGCCATGAAAGATAATTTGAAAAATGGATCAAGATTCCACCTCCCTGACGATGCAGTCCGTCTTTTCGAATGCGCTGAAGAGCACCCGGCCCTCTTTACGGACATAACTGGCTCCGATCACGCACAGCCGGTCGTCTCCGGTTTTACGGAACAGCATATAGGCGTCGGTCTCGTAACCGTCCAGCGTCTGATTCGTATTGATATGCATCCGGCGCCCGTCCGACCGGGCGTTGAAAAATAGTCTGTATTCGTCTGCTCCCTCGCGGATCCGGACCGAGCATGCTTCTCCGGAAAGATCCGCCTTGACCGTCACCGGGCAGTCCCCAAGAGAGATCACGTGGCAGAGCCGCCTGGAGAGCGCGTCCCCGTTTTGGGGATAGTCGAAGCACAGATAGTCTTCCTTCCCGGGCTCGAACGTGCCCATGGTCGAATAAGTGCGCTGATCGATCTGTCCGGACAGCGGCCGGACTGTCCCCTTCGTGTCGCCGAAGGCAAAGATCCGGGCCTTGGCAGGTCCGTTGTCAAGTTTCAGGACACCGTCTTCCGACTCGATCTTTCCCTGAAAATGCAATAGAAAACCGAGCGTATCGGGCTTGAGCGTCCGCAGATCGTCCCAGATGACGAAATGCCTGTTTTCGATGATCCAGACGTTTCTGAAAAATCTGGAGCAGAGATGGGACATCGGTCCGGAAACGTCCGCACGGACGTATCCGACCCCCCTGCCTTCAAACGAATCGTCGATCCGTCCGGGGTGTCTGGACCCCTGATAGAGATCCGACTGGAGCTGTCCCTGCCCTCCGATGAGCAAAACGTTGTGGGCGGAGCTCTGGCAGTAATAGCCGATATATTCCTTCGCGCCGTAGGCGCAGGTCCCGGAATCCTTGATCAGCGGGAGGCCCTTGTCGTAGATCATGAAAGAGCCCGCATCCGCGTGCGCATGGTTCCATGTGAACCCGCTTTTGATCGAAAAGAGCGCGGCGTCGTCCCGATAGGACGATCTTTTAATATAGTACCCGGATTCCGGGTAAACAGCCGTTTCGGGCAGTCCCGCCCGGTCCAGCCGGCCTTTCGCCGGGAGTTCGTCCGAGTGCAAAAGATCCAGAAAATCCCGGTTCCTGTTTTGCATGGTGCGGACGTAGTAAGCGTCCGTCGAAGGATCCCCGTAACCGTTCAGGATCAGCATCCGAACTAGAAAGAGGATAGATGCGTCGTAGGAACTGTCGCCGTAATTGAGGAACTTGATCCCCTGTTTCGTTGGGTAGGAAAAAGTCAACAGGGTCGGACCGATCTTACTGAGAAGGTCCGAACGGAGTCCGTCCAGTTTGCCCAGATAGCGCTCCGCATAGAAAAGATATCGGAACCACTCCCCTGTCCCGTAATTGCTGTATCCCACGCTCTCGTAGAACAATCCCTGATCGTCGAAATTCTTCGTCTTGTTGAGCAGCGGGAAACCGGGATAGGAAATATAGGCGGACATAGACTCCTGAACCAGACGTATGATCCTTCTCCGTTCGTCCGCCGGGACCAGTTCGCAAAGCGGCAGGAATGCGACGCCGCAAAGGCCCACGCAAACGGCCCACCAGTTGTGGCCCATGGAATCGAGCGCATGGATGCGCGTCTCGGGCAGGACCCAGTCCTGCAAAAGCGGATACACGCCCAAAGAAAGGACCTTCGACCCAATGGCAGTCCGCTCCTCTTCCGGTATGTCTTTGTAGAGCGCATCGTAGAGTCCGGCGCAAAGGAAAGTCAGTTTGCCTGTCGTGAGATCGGAATGCCAGGGATAGTCCCTCAGCGCATTGGCGGGTCCCGTCCAGATGGAGAAAGAGGTCAGGTGTCTGAGCAGTTCGGTCAGCTTCTGTTTGGCCTCGGGATCGTTATGGACGGCTGCAAGAGGCAGCAGACATTCGATCATCCGTTCGGCCTGCCCTCCGACTTCTCCGAAACGGCCGTGCTGGGTATTCAGCGACAGCGCGAAGGCCTCATCCAGAAAAGGTTCGGCGATCAGTTCGTCCCTGCGCGAAGTGATCTTTTCAAAATCTTTGCGCACAGTTGCGTCTGATGCTATCCTCTTTTTCAGTGCGGCCAGCTCGGACTCGTTGTAAAAAAGGTTTGGATGTCTTCTTATCATGTCATCACCGGAAAAGATTCGGGGTTGATCCCGGAAAAACCGTTCAACCCCGAAACGTGTTCAAGATTTTCTCTTCTCTGCGATCTCGGGAAGGATAACGGAGAGGAAATCGTCCAGAGACGAAGTCACGGTCTGACCCGTCTTGCGGGAACGGACCGATACGGTCTTGTTGTCCTTTTCCTGATCTCCTATGATCATCATGTAGGGCACTTTTTCAAGCTGAGCCTGGCGGATCTTGTATCCGATCGTCTCGTTGCGGTCGTCCACTTCGGCGCGGATACCGTGCGCGAACAGTTTGTCTCCGAGTTCGCGGGCATAGTCGATATGCTCGTTGCCGATGGACAGAACCTTGACCTGTGTCGGAGCCATCCACGTCGGGAGCGCGCCTGCATATTTTTCAAGCACGTAGGCCAGCGTCCGTTCGTAGCAGCCGAGAGACGTGCGGTGGATGATATAGGGATATTTGACCTGACCGTCGCTGTCCACATAGGTCATGTTGAAGCGGCGGGCGAGCAGCATATCGATCTGGATCGTGACGAGCGTGTCTTCTTTGCCGTAGACGTTTTTGTACTGAACGTCCAGTTTGGGTCCGTAGAACGCTGCCTCGTCGATGCCGATCGTGTACTCGATGCCCAGATCGTCCAGGATCTTGGCCATCGCAGCCTGCGCTTCGTCCCATTGCTCTGCCGTGCCTTCATATTTGTTTTTCGGGTTTTTGGGATCCCATTGCGAAAAGCGGAACGTGCAGTCTTCCAGCAGCCCGACAGTGCCCAGGAAATATTTGAACAACCGGACGCATCCGGCAAATTCCTCTTCCAGCTGTTCCGGTCTCAGCACGATGTGCCCTTCCGAGATCGTGAACTGTCTGACTCTGATCAGACCGTGCATCTCGCCCGAATCCTCGTTGCGGAACAACGTGGAGGTTTCGCCCAGCCGCATCGGAAGTTCGCGGTAGGAACGCTTTTTGTTCAGATACACCTGATACTGGAAAGGACAGGTCATCGGACGGAGCGCGAAGCATTCCTTCGTCTCATCGTCCGGGTCGCCCATGATGAACATGCCGTCCCTGTAATGATCCCAGTGACCGGAGATCTTGAACAGATCCCTCTTGGCCATCAAGGGCGTTTTGGTCAGCAGATATCCGTTGGCCTGCTCGTAGTCTTCGACCCAGCGCTGCAGGATCTGAATGACGCGGGAACCCTTGGGCAGCAGAATGGGAAGGCCCTGACCGATGTAGTCGACGGTCGTGAAGTATTCCAGTTCACGGCCGATCTTGTTGTGGTCTCTCTTCTTGGCCTCTTCCTGTCTGTCCAGATATTCCTGAAGCATCTCTTTTTTGGGGAACGAGATCCCGTAGATCCGCTGCAGCTGACGGTTGGACTGATCTCCCCGCCAGTATGCGCCCGTGCACTGAGTGAGGGCAACGGCTTTGACGGCTCCGGTGCTGTGCAGATGAGGACCCACGCAAAGATCCGTGTATTCGCCCTGGCGGTAGAAGGAGATGGTCTCGCCCTCGGGCAATTCGTTGATCAGTTCGACTTTGTAAGGCTCTTCCCTCTCGGTCATCAGTTGGACGGCTTCCTGTCTGGGCAGTTCGAAACGCTCGATCAGGATATTCTCCTTGACGATCTTCTTCATTTCCCCTTCCAGCGCTTTGAGGGCGTCCGTGGTGAAAGGAACGTCCGAATCGAAATCGTAATAGAAACCGTTCTCGATGGCGGGACCGATGGTCAGCTTGGCGTTCGGATACAGACGCTTGACGGCCTGTGCCAGGATATGGCTGGTCGTATGCCAGAAGATATGCCGGCCTCTCGGGTCGTCGAATGTCAGCAGTTCGACTTCGCTGTCTTTGTCGATGACGCGGGTCAGATCGGCGTCTTCCCCGTTCACGACGGCGCCCAGCACCTCGCGGCTGGCCAGTTCAACGTTCTTTGCAAACTCGTAGACCGATGCCGGTCCTTCGAGGGATGAGACGGTTTCCGTCCCCTTGAATCTTACTGAAATCATATTTGTCCTCCAAAAAAATACGGCGACAGTTTGCTTGCTGCCGCCGGGGTGTAGATACGAATTCTGCACGGTTCCACCCGAACTTTTATCTCGTTTCATCTATTCGGTTGGAACCATTCGGTGGTAAGTCATGCATTACGGGAGGATCTCTCAGCCATGGATCCCTTCTCTGTGACCGGTAGGACATGCCTTTTGTCCGATGGGTTGCGCTTACAGAGCGCCTTTAGAGTCGCCGACGTATTTTCTCCAGTCCAGATCGCCTCTGTCCAGAGCCTGGACTACGATCTCGGCCGTGGCGATGTTGGTGGCGACCGGAACGTTGTAGAAATCGCAAAGCCTGAGCAGCTCGGCGGCTTCTCTGGAAGCCACGGTGCCCGGTCTCGTGTCTCTGAAATAGAGCAAAACGTCCACTTCGTTGTAGGCCACGCGCGATGCGATCTGTTCATCGCCTCCGTGCATGCCGGGCAGAAAACTTTCGATCTTCAGTCCGGTCGCGTCGGATATATATTTTGCCGTTACGCTCGTCGCGCACAGCTTGTGTTTGCTCAAAATGCCGCAGTAAGCGATACAGAACTGAGCCATCAGCTCTTTTTTCGTGTCGTGCGCAATAATGGCGATCTGCATAACTCCCCTCACATCTTCGATATTAACGCCGCATGTGGGCAATCAACGGGCCCGCCTTGTTTCGTATAGTATAACACAAGGGCGGGAGAATGTAAACTGTTTTTGGCAAAATCAACGACTTTTTTGTCAGTCATTTTTCCGTAAAACATGCGGAAGTTCGGCCATGCAGACCTTTTTTGTGGTATGATAAGAAAAAAAATGGAGGCATCAATATGGAAACCGTTCACTACCCCGTCAAGGGAAGAAAACTGGAAACGTCCGTAACTGAGGAAACGCTGAATCTGCTGCTCGGAAGATTTAAGGAATGGCAGCAGGGGCCGGGCGTTTTCGGGATGCTGATTCTTCATTCATGCTGGAGTGAGAGCCGCGTTCTGGACCGCCGCTATCAGGGCGAGACCGTTCATCAGTTCATCGAGTGGGGAGCCTTTTTCAGAAGAATGTACGAATCGAACAAGGATGAGCGTTACCGGGTCCTTGTCAATTCCATGGCCGCCCATCTGCTCTATCTGCAGGATCCGAGCGGCGGATTCATTCATTGCACCGCGGAATTCGAGCCCTCTTTCAACACGAACGGCTGTCCGATCCACTGGTTCTCCCCTGTCATCGCGCTGCTCGAGTATTATGCCTGGCCCTATGCCGATCCCGTCATCAAGTCATTGATCCCGGGTGCCGTCGAAAGACAGTGGAACTGGGCTCAGTCCTTTGCCTGGAAGCGCGGGAACGGCCGGTTCCATCCGCTCACTCATCCGGGCTGGTGCGGCGTCACGAATCAGGATCTGACGGCCGTCTCGGCCCTGGCCCTGACCGGCAAAGTCCTGGGCATCTGGGACAGGTACGAGCAATATGGAAAACCCGCTCTGGACTACATGCTCTCTCCGGCCAACTACTACGAAAAGATCGGCCTTTTTGAAAGAGGAGACGGCGTCAATTTTGCCGAGCGGACCGTCTATTATACCCAGATCCTCACGCCGTTGAAGAGAATCTTTTCCTGCACCGGAGACGAACGGATCCCCGGTGTGATCGACAACGTGGCCTCCCATCTCTTCGATGCCGCTTTCGTCCACGAGGACGGATTCACCTATCTGGCCAGAGGCGCCATCACAGATCCTGAGGACAAGTCGTATGTGAAGGGTTGGGAATACCATTCCATCGCCTTCCAGGGCTATCCCACCCTGATCGCCTTCATGGAGGACCATCTGCGCAAAAGCCCGGATCCGAAAAAAGCAGTAATTCTGGAATCTCTCAAAGAGACCGTCGCAGGCTATATTTTTGCAGACGGAAACATCCCCTGCAGCGTGTTCAACCCGAACGGATTGTTCCAGGTCGTCGTCACCTTGCCCAACGGAGGCTGGCTGGAGATGGTCCAGAACATTCTGGGAGACAGGATCAAAAATTGTCATCCCGTGGCCGCGCCCTGCATCCACCGCACTTGCGGAGAGTTCACCTACAAGCAGAACGGCCCTATGTGGGCGCTCGAAAAAGGCGGCGACCGTCTCTACGGCGGATACAGCCGTTTTGCAGGCAATATGGCCCACGGGCCGGATGAGAAACCGATCTGGTCTGATTTTTCCGCACTTGAACCCTGTCAGGTCAAAGAAACGATGTAACGATTCTTCGAAACATCATCTAGTCCCTTGTTTTTTCTTAAGGTTTGTTTTATAATTAGTTGAACCATGGCTCCGGAGGTGTTCAATGAGACCTTTCATCCTGAAGCAGAAATATCCCGTCGGCGACACTGTCGTGATCTGCGCGGACCTTGCAGACTATCTGCCCGATCCGTCCGCTTGCGAAGACGCCGCACCGGTCATCCAGAAAGCGATCGATGAAATCGCATCGATCGGCGGGGGCGTGCTCTATATTCCCGAAGGCACATATGCGCTGCGCACCCCTCTGACCGTCCGGACAGCCGTGACGCTGAGAGGCGAGTGGATCTCGCCGGAAGTCGAACCGCCCGTAAAGGGCAAAGGGACTGTTTTCGAATGCTTTTTCGGAAAGAACGACCCGGACGGAACGCCTCAGGTGACGCTCTCTGCGTGCTCGGGCATCCAGTGCGTGACTTTCTACTATCCGGAACAGTCTTTCGAGAATCCGGTTCCCTATTCTCCGACCGTTCGTCAGAACGGCGTGGACAGCGCCACGATCGAATTCGTGACCATGATCAACCCCTGGAGAGGGATGCAGTGCGGCCCGGATGCAAACGAGCTCCACTATCTCCATAACGTCTACATGACCCCGATGCACGAAGGTCTGTTCATGGACCGGACAACGGACATCGGGAGAATGTATCATTTCATCATTTCACCGGATTTCTACGCCTCGTTCGTCGAAGGCACGGATATCGAAGCTTTGAGATCCTATATGCTCAAACAGTCAACGGGCGTTTTCATGGCCCGGTCGGACTGGGAATACGGTTACGATATCCGCGTCAGCTACTGTCATGTGGGATTCCTCATCACGACGCTGACCGATTCCGCGCCGAACACCCAGATCTCTTCGTTGCACATGTACAATTGCGACGTCGGATTCGAACTGATCGACGTCAACCCGTACGGCGTGGCTCTGTCCGACAGCACCATCGTCTGCGACAGACCCGGCCTGACCTGCGCCATCCGTTCGGATCAGCGCTTCAAAACCGTCATGCAGGTCTGCGGGACGGATTTCAAGGGACCCTACCCTTACATGGTCTGTCACCGCGGTTCCGGTCAGCTGTCTTTCTCGAACTGCACGTTCGAAGGATTTACTGAAGCCGCTTTCTTCCAGAACGCGGGCGGTCTGACGCTGCTCCAGAATACGTTCGGAAAAGCCGGACCCGGCATTTCCCATATCGTTTTGGAAGACGGGATCGGCGGCACCCTTCTTTGTGCGAACAAATTCTCCGGAGGTCTTTCGATGAAAGCCTCGGAGGAAGCCAAAAACCATATCAAGCAGTCTGAACTTTCCAAGCCGCTCTCCGTTCCGCCCAAAGGCGGTCACAAGCCGTTCACCGGGCGCGCCCATCCCTCATCGGATATGCTCTATCTGGTCACGGATTACGGAGCCAAGGGAGACGGCGCCGAAGACTGCACGGGCGCTTTCACCTCGGCGATCAGCGACGCGAAAAAAACAGGCGGCATCGTGTATGTCCCGGCCGGCCGGTACCGGATCGACGGGCATCTCCATCTGCCGTCCAACGTTCAGCTCCGCGGCGTTTTCCAGGTTCCCTGCCACACCTTAGGCGGAGGTTCAGTCCTGATGACCTACGCGGGCAAAGGACATGAAACGGGCAAGCCTTTCATCACGGCAGCCCAGGATTCAGGTCTTTTCGGTCTGGTCATCTACCATCCCGAGCAGGACGCGGCCAATCCGTATCCCTATCCCTGGGCCTTCCAGGCGAGAGGACCGAGATGCTATCTCGTGAACACGGTTTTCGTCAATCCGTGGCTGGGCGCGGATTTCGCCACCTATCCTTCCGAAGGTCATTACATCTCCTATATTTCCGGCGCTCCGATTCGGATCGGGGTCTACTGCGGCAACAACGCGGGTGAGGGCTGGGTCGAAAACATCCAGTACAATCCTCACTATTTCTTCCGCACGGATCTTCCCAACAAGCCTACGAAATGGCATGAATTCTGGAACAACCAGATCAAATATCTGGAGGCTCTGAAATTCGGATACAACGAAAACGAGCACGTCATGGGCACGTTCGTGTTCGCCGCTCATCACGGTCTGATCTTCGTCCTGCAGGACGGAAAAGGGACTTCGGGCAAAGTCATCGGACACGGAACGGACGGCGGTCAGAACGGATTGTGCCATGCCGGTTGCGGGAATCTGGATCTCATCAACACCGAACTGGTCACCATCCAGGCACCCAGAGACAGGGTCTATTTCCTGTCCAGACCGGATGCGCAGGGCGAACTGAGAGTCTTCAACACGCTCATGTGGGGCGCGCCTCACCGCGCAGTCGTTTTGAACGGCGGCAACGTGGAACTGCAGCTTACAAACATCGTGGATCCGGGAACCGTCGCCATGACGGTCAACGGAGGCCGCGCGACCATCGCGGGCACGTTCTTCTACCGGCCCGTGAACAATGTCGAGATCAACGGAGGCGAGTGTCAGCTCGTTTCCAATATGACGGTCCGGAGGCGGCAGAGACCTCAGCCGGACGGCACGCCCGGAGAACTCCTTCCCCACGAGCCCGCTCTGGATATTTTCCAAAGCGACGGACAATTGGAAGAGATCGGTTCTTTCAGCAAATAATCATTGTTTTCAAGTCAAAAAATTATATATATGGAGGATTCCTATGACAAACTTGAAAAAGTATATCGCGGAATGCATCGGCACCTTCGTTCTGGTGTTCTTTGCCTGCGGTACGGCAGTCGTATCCGGTGACTGGGTAGCCATCGCATTGGCATTCGGCCTGGTTATCATCGCCATGGCTTTTTCCATCGGCAACATTTCCGGCTGTCACATCAACCCGGCCGTTTCCCTGGCCTTCTTCCTTCGCGGAGAACTGTCCCTGGCTGACTTCCTGGGCTATATCTGCTCACAGTTCATCGGCGGCATTCTGGGCGCTACGCTGCTCGGCTGCTTCCTGAGAGACTTCCGCGTGCTGGGCGGCAACCAGGTCGCGATGGTCAACAACAACGGCGATCTGGACGCATGGTCCTATATCGGCGGTTTCCTGGTCGAAGTCATCCTGACGTTCGTTTTCGTACTGGTCATTCTCTTCGTGACGGATAAGAAACGCACAGACGGCAAATTTGCTGGCGTCTACATCGGTTTGACACTGACGCTGGTCCATCTGCTCGGCATCGGCTTCACCGGCACTTCCGTGAACCCCGCAAGATCTTTCGGTCCTGCTCTGCTTCAGGCATTCGCCGGCAACTGGAGATCCCTCTCTCAGGTCTGGATCTGGCTGATCGCTCCTTGCGCAGGCGCGTTCCTGGCTGCTTTCCTGTATTCCAAGGTTTTCGATAAGTCCGACGACAAGAAAGCTGAGAAGAAAGAGGCTCCCAAAGCAGAAGAAAAAGCTGAAGAGAAAGCCGAAGAACCGGCTGAAGAAAAAGCTGAATAATCTGCTCAAAACAAATGAAAAGACAGCGCTGAGAGTTTTCCCGAAGCGCTGCCTTTTTTTGTCCGATCCACTTTTTACTTGTTGCTTTCGAGAAGAGCCTCCAGGGCGTCTTTCATCTCTTCATAAGTTCCGGCCTGCATCATGCGGCTCCGGCATTCGGCGGAATTCTTAAAGCCTTTGGTGTACCAGGCCATATGCTTCCTTCCCTCTGCGGTTCCGACGGTCTCGCCCTTGAGATCGATCAGCGCACGGAGGTGACTCAACGCGACAGAGATCTTTTCCTCCGGTGAAGGCGGCACGAAAGTCTCGCCTCTCAGAGCCTTCTTGACAGAGCGGAAGATCCACGGATTGCCCAGAGCACCGCGGGCGATCATGACGGCTGCGGCTCCGGTCTCGCGGAGCATGGAAATTGCGTCCGATGCGTTCCAGATGTCACCGTTGGCCACAACGGGGACGGAAACGGAAGAACAGACTTCTCCGATCACGTCTCTGCTGACGCCGGGTCTGTACAGTTCGTCCCGGGTACGGCCGTGGACCGTGATGAAATCCGCCCCGGACTGCTCCAGGATATGCCCGATCTCTTTGGCGTTGATATGCGCGCGGTCCCAACCGATCCGGATCTTGGCCGAAACAGGCAGACGGGTCGCTTTTTTGACGCTCTCCACGATGCGGCCGCAAAGCAAAGGATCTTTGAGCAGTGCGCTTCCCTCTCCGTTGGAGGTGACTTTCGCGACCGGGCATCCCATGTTGATGTCCAGAGAATCCGGGATCTTTCCCTGGAAGCCCAGGTAATCCCCAGATTCGATCCTGCGGGCCGCTTCCGCGAAAAACGCGGGATCGTTCCCGAACAGCTGGACTCCGAAAGGCCGGTCCGAGTCGAACGTCTGAGCCAATGGCGCCGTGCGTAAAGGGCCTTTCCGGGTCTTCTGCTCGTAGTATAAAGCCTTAGCCGAGATCATCTCGGAAAACGTATATTCCGCGCCGAATTCGACGCACAACTGTCTGAAGGCATGATCCGTGACCCCGGCCATGGGGCCGAGAAGAATGCCGTCCGTCAATTTGATCTGTCCGACTGTCATACGTCCTCCTCCAAGAAATCCGGGGTATAATCCGACACCGCGCTCGATCTGTCCTGTCTGTATCCGCGGAAACCCAGTTTCAGGGCATGCTCCACGACACTCTCGTATTCGAAAGTGGTCAGGCGCCTTTTCAGTTCAGGATGATCCTGGCCCCTATAAAAATCCGGAGTATATTGATTCATCAATGAGATCAAAACGTCCTGCGGGTCGACCAGACGGGCGAGTGCGTCGAATATGGCCATGGAATCGTCCCGGTGTCCGGGCAGGACCAGATGACGGATCAGGACTCCTTTTCGGATCAGTCCCCTCTCATCCAGCACGACCGGACCGGAGACCTCGACCATTTTCGGGACGGCTTGGGATGCGACTTCGAAATAATCCGGAGCGTTGGACAGTTTACCGGACAGATCGGAAGACACATATTTGAAGTCCGGCATCCAGACGTCCACATAGGGTGCCAGGGACTCGATCGTCCCGACGCTCTCGTATCCGGAGCTATTGTAAAGGACCGGAATGCGCAGTTCTTTCCGGACGTCCTTCAGAAGCGGGATCAAAGCATGCGCGTAATGGGTCGGCGTGACCAGGTTGATGTTGGAGGCACCCTTCTCCTGCAGATCCAGTATTATGCTCTTAAGTGTCTCATATGATACTATTTTTCCCTTATTTTCATAAGAAATGACGCTGTTCTGGCAAAAAACACATTGGAGATTGCAGCCCGAAAAAAACACGGTCCCGGATCCTTTCTCCCCGCTGACGCAGGGCTCTTCATAAGGATGCAAGGCGTGCCTTCCGATCTTGAACAGGGCCGGGCTTTTGCAGAAGCCGAGTCCTTTCGTGTCATCTCTTTCCGCCTGACACCGGCGCGGGCATTGGTTACAAATCATCTCAGGTCCCCCCTGCTCCTATTATACACTTTTTCACCGGACGGGCGGTGCTTTTTTTCGTTTTTCCCGTTTTTTGGCGCCTGAACGGAAAAAGAATAGAAAAACCTTAATATTTCCTTAATATTTCGCTCTCAAGACCTTGCAAAACCCGTCCATTTCATATAAAATGGTATTTGGTAATATTTTTGCATTGAGGAGAGCCACTATGGAGATCAACTGGGAAGAAATATGGCAGTCTTTCGTGAACGGCTGCGTAGACCTCGCTTGGAGACTGGTCAAGGCACTGATCATTCTGATCGTGGGATTGATCATCATTCAAATCGTTTCCAAAGTTTTCTTCAGAGAGAAGACCAATTTGAAGGAAACCCGGAAAAGAATGAACCCGACCATCAAGAATTTTTTGAAAAGCGTGATCAAGGCCATTCTGTGGTGCATCATCATCGTCTCGATCATCTGTGCGCTGGGCGTAGAAGTCGCGTCCATCATCACGGTTTTGGCTGCTGCCGGAGCCGCGATCGCACTGGCTCTGCAGGGTTCCCTTTCCAATGTGGCGAGCGGTTTTCTGCTCATCATCTTACACCCGTTCGTGATCGGTGATTTCGTGACCATTGCCGGCAATGACGGATTCGTTCTGGACATCGGCGTCTGCGCCACGACGCTCCGAACGACGGACAACAAGCACGTGATCATCCCGAACAGCATCGTGACCGGAAATTCAGTCATCAACTTTTCGAGGGAGGAGACGCGCCGCGTCGATATCGATCTGGCCGTCGCCTACGGTTCGAATCCTGAAAAGGTCAAGGCCTGTGTGATGGACATCATCCGGGCCCATCCGAACGTGATTCTGGACGACGAAACCAAGCAGCCCTTCGTCCGTTTGACCGGCATGGAGGATTCTTCGCTGAAGATCACGGCCAGAGCCTGGGTCAAATCTGCCGATTACTGGCCTGTCCGTTTCGATCTGCTCGAGCAGTGCTACAACGCTTTCAACAAGAAACGCATTCAGATCCCGTTCCCTCAGCTGGACATTCACGTCAAAGACCGCAAATAAGGAGCCGATCCGATGCCTGCTCTTTCCTCCGAAAACCGTCTGCTCGATGCCTTGAAGGTCAGCCGCATGACGCTGGCCGTTGCCGAAGGCTGTACGGGAGGCACCCTGGCCAAGCGGCTGTCTGACGTACCGTCCGCACAGGGGATCATGGTCGGTTCCCTGGTCACCCGCAGTGCTCAGCTCCGGATCAGGCTTCTGGGACTGCCCCGCGAGACCGTCCGGACACACGGGCTGGCCAGCGCGCCTTGCGCCGAAGAAATGGCTATAGGCATCCGCAAGATCATGCACGCCGATATCGGCCTTTCCACGACCGGACACGATGCGAAGAATCCGGCCGTCTACGTCGGGATCGCGACACCGCTCCGTTCCTTCTCTTTCAAATTCACACCTGACCCGGACGCCACTGAGGAACAGATCAAGGATCTGGCCGCTTCGAAAGCCTTCCTCAGGCTGTACCGTGAGATCACGGGAGATACAAAATAGTCAAATTCTTCATATCAAGGAGTTGCAGATATGAGTTCAAAAGTTAGAAAAATAGGCATTTTGACATCCGGCGGAGATTCGCCCGGCATGAATGCCTCCATCCGCGCAGTCGTCCGAAAGGCTTTGAACGAGAACATCAAGGTCGTCGGGATCTATGAGGGTTACAAGGGGCTTGTCGAAGGCAATTTCGTCAAACTGGACACCAAAGCCGTCACCAACAAGATCAACGTCTCGGGAAGTTTTCTCTATTCCAGTAGATGCAAGGAATTTGAAACGCCCGAAGGCATGCAGAAGGCGCTCGACAACTGTGCCGATCAGGGCATCGACGCCGTGGTCGCCATCGGCGGCGACGGAACTTTCTCCGGCGCTGAAGATCTGGCCAAGCACGGCATACTGGCCATCGGTCTGCCGGGCACGATCGACAACGACATCATCGTATCCGATTATACGATCGGATTTGATACGGCCATCAATACGACGGTCAACAACCTGAACTGCCTGCGCTCGACCTGTGAGACGCATTCCAGACTCAGCGTGGTGGAAACGATGGGCCGCCATTGCGGCATGCTGACGCTGCATGCAGCCATTGCATCCGGTGCGGCCATTCTGGCAGTCCCGGAGATTCCCTTCTCTCCCGACGATATCATCAGCAAAGTCAAAGAGATCCGTGCCACCGGCAAACGCGGCATGCTTTGCGTCGTTTGTGAAGGATGCAGACTGGAAGACGGCACCAAACTGTCTGAACATCTGGCCTACAGATTCAAAACGGAAACCAATATCGAAACCACCTTTGAAAAATTCTCGCATGTGGTCCGAGGCGGTCAGCCGACTGTCCGTGAGAACGTGACGGCGTCCCAGATGGGCGTGAAAGCTGTCGAACTGCTGATGAACGGAGCGTCCAGCATGGTCGTTGTCGAACGGAACGGCAACATTCAGCCGGTCGAGATCCATTTTGCGCTGGCCACACAGCGTATGTACAAGGGCACTCTGACCGATGAAGAAAAGGCCACCTTCACCCAGGATCAGCTCGATGAAATGGCCTATCTGTGTCAGAGACGGCACGATACGATGGATTACCTCTATCAGGTTTCCAGAGATATCTGCCACCAGCATCTGACGGATTTAAAGTGAATCATTCTTACAAAAGATACGCCCGGAAGCCGCAACTTCCGGGCGCTCTTTTTGATATGATCAAGGAATCGTGATGAATGCGCAAACCGCATAGTGGTCTGAATAATAGATCCCGTCTTTGTGCTCGTCCGGTACCACGTACGATCTTTCAGGATCGCACTCGGCATCCGTAAAAATGTAATCGATCTTGCCCAGTTCATGCGCAGGAGCCCGGCCGAATCCATGGAAGGTTCCGCCCAATCCGGCCGTGCAGTCGATAGCGGCTCTGCCCGGCATGGAGGTGACGAGCCGGATCGGATCCGCATCCGGGAAAGCGTTCATATCGCCCGTCAGGATCCACTTTTCATCTTTTTGATTCAGATGCTGCAGGATCTGGAGCATGCCGTACTGTTTGGCGCGGTTGCCCACGTGATCCAGATGCGTGTTCACTAATTGAAAAGGCGCAGCTTCTCTGTGTTTCAGCCTGAGATAGGTATACATTCTGGAACAGGAACTCTGATCCGCGCCGAAGGTGTGCCCGGGTTCGTTGACCAGAAAAGACAAAAAGGCATTTTTCATCTCAATGACTTCGAACTGTTCCTTGCGCAGACAAACGGCATTGTGCTCTCCGTGATAATCCTTTTCCCTGCCGCAGCCGAAAACTTCGTAATCCGGCAGCTCATCCCGGAGAAAAGCGCGCATGTTGTCCGTGACTTCCTGAGTTCCGATGATGTCCGGTTTTTCTTTTCCGATTATCTCCAGAATATAGGGTTTCCGGTTCGGGAAGACGTTGATCCCGTCCGGCGAATAGTCATTTCTGAGATTGAAAGACATGACTTTTAAAGTGACCATGACCGTACCTCTTCCAAAAGTTGGCTTGTTTTGCAATTATTGAGCAGTCAGGTTGTCGAAGTAACCCTGGATCCAGACAATGGGAGTACCTTTGTCTCCGCTGCCGGACGTCAGATCGCACAGTGAGCCGATCAGGTCGGTCAGGCGGCGCGGCGTCGTTCCTTCGGAAACCATATTTCCAACCAGATTCGCGTCTTTTGTCTTGATCCTCTCCTCGATAGCGGATTTCAGTTCCGCACCGGACAGATCGGCGAAATCATTGTCAGCCAGATATTTGAGTTTCAGTTCGTTGGGCTGTCCGATCAAGCCGGACGTGTAGGCGGGTGAAACGACAGGATCGGCGAGTTCCCAGATCTTGCCCACGGGATCCTTGAAAGCACCGTCCCCGTAGATCATGACTTCAACATGTTTCCCCGTTTTTTCCGCGATCATTTTCTGAATCTTTTCAACGACAGGCTTGCAATCGCGCGGGAATAGCTTCACGGTCGTCTCGGTCGCTTTGTTCGTTCCGTAAAGGCCGAAATCCGGATTAAACCCGGACCCGTTGATGCTTTCCGAAAGAATATCATCCAGGCCGTAGACTGTAGCGGCTCCGGCTGCTTTCAGAAGTTTTTTCGAGCGAGCGCGGGAATGAATATCACAGACAAGCACGTGACCGGTGTATTTCAATATGGCTTTCGGATCATTAGCCAGAACGATTTCCGCCTCCGCACCGGACTCCTCGATCAGGGAGCGGTAGTATTCGATATAGTCCACGCCGGTGAACGGGTGCTTGACGATACCAAACAGTTCCCTGTATCTTTTCTCTGTCAGAACGTCTCTGTAAGGATCGATGCCGGCCGCATCCAGCGAATCCAGGTCGATCAGATGATTGCCTACTTCGTCTGAAGGATAAGAAAGCATCAGAACGATTTTTTTTGCGCCTTTAGCGATCCCGCGAAGGCAGATCGCAAAGCGGTTACGGCTCAGGATCGGGAACATGAC
>CADBRS010000076.1 GCA_902797125.1 uncultured Ruminococcus sp. | reverse complement strand
TGATGGCCAAAATAACGTAGTCTGGTAAACAGACTGGGGGTAGTCAAGCTTGGCTCGCAAAAGATACTGAAATACAATATCCTCCGCAAGCCCCCGCTTCAAGACTCTTCAGAGTCTAAGCGGTGGGTTCTTGACGACAGAAGTCCTCAATCTTTCTTTTCGAATTTGTTGGTCCGGTTGCCGCTGTAGAAGAAGTTGGCGCGGCGGCCGAGCTCGATCAGATCCGGCTGAGCGGCCGGGTCGTGGGAGGCGAGCACAGCGACGCAGTTCGGGTCTTCGGACTGCGTTTTGATGTAGTCCAGTGTCAGCGCGGCGTCCAATATGTCGTTCGCGGGACCTGGGAGGGACAGCATCTGCCATGAGTTTTTGAAGTAAGCGGCGTCTCCGACGATGAAGACGAACTGCTTGCCGAAACTCACTTTGACGCCAACCATGCCGGCGGTGCGTCCAGGGAGGGGAACGACGCGGACCGAACCGTCTCCGAAGACATCTCTGAACCGTTCTTCTTTGGAATCTTCGGACTTTTTGTCCGGGATCTCGAACGTTTTGATCTGGATATCGTTCCAGAAGTTTGAGTTGACATTATATCTGGGCAGGATGCTGTGTGCGTCCAGCCATTCGTCCCGGCAGACCGCGATGCGGCGGGCTTCCTTGACTTCATTCAGTCCACCGACGGCATCCGATTCCAGATGGGTGAGCAGGACCAGATCCAGGTCTTTAGGGTCTATTTGCAAAGCTTCCAGTCTCTCACCGATCGATTCTCCGTCCGGGAGATAGGGCGTGGCGACGTAAGCCATCGGGCCCAGGGTGAGATAGGGGTGCTTGCGCACATTGGCGTTCCACCCGGTATTGATGAGCACTTTGCCCTTCGGATGCTCGATCAGGTAAGCCCTGACGGGCAGCCAGATCCGTTTTGACCAAGGTCTAAACAAGCCGGTATAAGCCATCGGATTACGGGAAAGGGATCGGTCCAGCACAGCCGGATCGACGCCGGTCTTCCCGCATCTGAAAACATGGATCTTGATTTTTTCTGCCATCGGTATGTCCTCCGATTCTACAGTGAACTGGTTGAATTATACTCTTTATTAAGGTCGATGTCAAGCAAGCCAAAGGCGAGTAGGGTAGAAAAGGCCTCCGGAAACGCCCAGATAGGGATGCCGGAGGCTCAGATGATATGAGAGGATCAATCCGTTTCCGAAATGTCTGTGACGAAGAACTGCCCGGATGCGAATTTGGTGACTGATGCGGAAGCCGGGGTTACGTCTCCTTCGTCCGCGAAAACCGTCAAGACGATCTCGCCGTCCCGCATAATCACGATGTTGTCGTAGTAGACGGTGACGTCGCAAACTGTGAAAGGATCGTTCGCGTCTTCAGGATGGGCTGCCAGTTGAAGAAGAGTCAGACGCTGCCCGTCGGTCTGAGCGGTGCCCAATCGAATGATCCGGTGATACCATCGCCCGGAGGCCTTGTCGCTCAGGTCCGCGTTGGGATGGACCCTGAGTCCGGTCGTGTCAGTCAGTCCGTAGTTGTCCCGCAGCGTTTTTCCGTCCGAAAAGCTGCCATCGAGAGCGCCCAGTCCGGCCATCGCATCCGACAGGTACACATCGTATTCCAGCGTGTCTCCGTCACGGATGACGAAATCCATCTTCTTCAGCGTAGCAAAGGCGAAGGCCAACGCCTCGCTTTCCGGTTTGCTGAAATGAATATTGAACGCCAAAATGTCGCCTTCGGGCGATCCCGCGTCCTCGGAATCGGCGGATGGATCGTACGTGCCTGCTGATCCGCTCTTCAGATAAGTTTCCAGTTCGGGCACGATGCTTGCAAAGTCTTTATAGAGTTCGGAATGGGTACGGCCGTCAGACTCGAAGAGCCAGTGGCAGTGCGTATAGTCGATGCCGGAAAGCTTGTATTCCAGAATGATGTCCCGGAGAAGCCCGGGCTGGGCATCCGGCAGTGAACCGCCCGCATTCTCCCCGAACACGGGAATGTCCGAATAACCTTCATCGCGCATGTAGATCAGGATAGCCCTCAGATGATCAGTCCCGGTGATCCCGGTATATTGCAGGAAACAATCGTATTTCCGTGCCAGCTGGACGGTGTAAGTGTTGTCGCACATGAAGCGGATCCCGTCTATGAGCCGGCCTGTTCGGATGCAGCTTTCCCACTGTTTTTCTGTGAAATCTGCACCGGGCAGATAGAGAATGAGCGGCAAGTCGGACAGATCGAGTTCTTCGATTACCGAACGGAAGACACGGACCTGCATGTCCATAAACGTCCGTTTGCTGTCCTGGTACCATTCCAGAACATCCCGCAAATACTGTCCTCGGAAGTCATCTTCCTTCGGAATGGAGATGTCTTCGAAGGATGCATACGAAGTGCCCCAGGCTTCGTTCGCTTTGTCGATCGTTCCGTATTTGTCCTGCATTTTGGCTCGGAAATCCGATTGCGCGTTGTCTGCGTAGCACCAGAGGACCTCATCGCCTCCGCCCTGAGTCCATGCAGGCGGATAGAGAGGTTCACCGGCAGGGCCCAATCCGGCTACGATGCCTCCGATGAGATCGGCGAAACCCTCATCCTGAATCGCCTTAAGGCAGTCCCGGACGAAAGATTCGGTGTAGGTTTCTGCGTTTGCATACCAGGGACTGACCGCGTTCAAGGCGGTCCTTCCGGCGGCATCGACAAGTTTGGAATCCGGGTCACTCTG
>CADBRS010000075.1 GCA_902797125.1 uncultured Ruminococcus sp. | reverse complement strand
CGCACTTTTTCGATGCTTAAATGATTGACCTCATTGTTCGGAAACTTCCTCCGAAGATTCCCCGCTGTCGGAAGGCACTTCGCTCTCCGGTGCTGCCGGGGTTTCTTCCTGAACTGCTTTGGCTTCCGCATCCTTTTGTGCCCCAAAGCGGAACACGAGCGAGAGGAGCAAAAGTACGAGCCCGACTCCGAAGGAGCCGCCGTTGCTGCTCACCGTGACCTTGTTGACTTCGGCGCTGCCGTGGACCAGGATGGCCAGGACGATCGATAAGAGTATCTGGGCGGCAAGCGGTATAGCCAGCCTCAAAATGCCCAGACGGAACAGTTCTTTGGAACCGCTGAGCGTGAAAGGCGTCCCGTCAGAGAGCTCATGTTTGCAATAGATCTCCGTAAACTTGCAAAGGACGGCCATGACCGCACATTCGATGAGTCCGCTCACCATGACCATGTAAAGTTCCGTATTGCTCATCTCCGCGTTTTTTGCGATGATGGAACGGACCGTGACGCCGCCGATCTGGACCGAATCGAATCCGACAGCCAAAAAGATGATGCCGACCACGCACAGGCAGAATCCGACGATGCCGATCACAAAAAATATCGTGCTCAGGACCTTCGCGATCTTGGCGATCGTCTGGATCACTTTGAGCGTTTTTTCCGATGGTTTGTTTTCCATAGTTGACCTCCTCAAATGACATAGGAATATCATATCACAATCTAAATTTTTTTGCAACTTCCCTGACAAATGGAATAAGACGCTTTCATCACGATAATTGAATTACCGAGGATTCCCGCCTATCATCCTAACAAAATTGCAAATGAAAATGGTCGAAAAATTTGAAAAAACAAAAAATCGAAAAAATACTTGAACAATATTTCACAATTGTGCTATAATTATGTTCAAAATAAGGAGGTGATTATCATGCCAAAGATTATTCCAATCCGCGATTTGAGAGACACAACAAAGATATCCGAAATGTGCAACACTTCAAACGAACCTATTTTCGTCACTAAAAACGGTTACGGCGATATGGTCGTCATGAGCATTTCGGTCTATGAGCAGGAACTTGCCCGAGCCGATATGTATGCTAAAATTATGGAAGGAAAAGCCCAAGCAGATAACGGTGAATTAGTCGAAGGAAAAACTGCTCTAAGTGAGCTCAGGATAAAATATGCCAAATAAATACAAATTCTTCCTAACTCCTCTTGCCATATCAGACATTGATGATCAAGACTTAAGACACGAGAGTGCGCCGCTAATCTTCAAGTTTACCAGGGAGTGACATTATGATTTCTCTTCTGATTGCTTTTGCGGTGCTCATCGTCGGATTCGTTCTGTATAGCAGAGTCACCGAAAAAATATTTGCAGTGGACAGCAGAAAAACACCGGCCGTTGAAATCAATGACGGTGTGGACTGTGTTCCGATGAAGACCTGGAAAGCTTTTTTGATAGAGCTGCTCAATATTGCAGGGACAGGACCGATTTTCGGTGCTTTGATGGGCGCAGTCTTCGGGCCGGTCGTTTTCTTGTGGATCGTTTTCGGCTCCATTCTGGGCGGTGCCGTTCACGATTACATGTCCGGCATGATCAGTGAAAGGCACGGTGGTGCCTCCATCGCCGAATTGTCCGGCATTTACCTGGGAAACGGCGCGAAATGGTTCATGCGCTTTTTCTCCGTCATCCTGCTGATCCTTTGCGGAACGGTCTTCGTCACGAGTCCGGCGGCACTGCTGGCCAACCTGACTCCACCTTGGATGAACGGGACGTTCTGGGCCGTTATCATCCTTCTCTACTATCTTCTGGCTACGTTGCTCCCCATCGACAAACTAATTGGAAAACTGTATCCCGCATTCGGCGTGCTGCTGATTTTCATGGCAATGGCGATCATTGCGGGCATCATCTTCTCCAGAGGCAACTTTGTGATCCCTGAACTGACTTTCCAGAATCTGCATCCTGAGGGGACCCCCGTGTGGCCTTACATGTTCGTCACAGTCGCTTGCGGCGCCGTTTCCGGTTTCCATGCGACGCAGTCTCCTATGGTCGCCAAGTGCATCACTTCGGAAAAAACGGGTCGCAGAGTTTTCTACGGAGCCATGATCAGCGAATCTTTCATCGCTCTGATCTGGGCCGCAGCAGGCGTGGCTTTTTACGGTTCAACGAGGCTGCTCAACGAAGCCCTTGCCGACGGCGCATCGCATGTCGTCTACGAGATCTCTACGGGCGTTCTGGGAACTTTCGGAGGCATCCTGGCTATCGCCGGTGTCGTCGTCTGTCCGATCACTTCTGGTGATACGGCTTTCCGAAGCGCGAGACTGATCCTTGCCGAAACGTTCCGCCTCGATCAGAAGTCGATCCGGAACCGGCTGATCATCACGGTCCCGTTGCTCGTGATCGGCGGGCTGCTCACCTGGTTTGCCATTGCGAACGGCAACGGATTCGGCATCATCTGGCGCTATTTCTCATGGAGCAACCAGACGCTTGCCATGATGGCTCTGTGGGTCGCCACCGCGCACCTGGTCAAGTGCGGAAAATATCATTTCGGTTCCCTGCTCACAGCGATTCCAGCGGCGTTCATGTCTTCGGTAAGTCTGACCTATATCCTGTCTGCAGATGAAGGTCTGAGATTGCCTACTCTCGTCTCTTATCCGATCGGTGCAGGATTTGCACTGGGTCTTTTCATCATCTACATAATACTTTGGAGACGTCACTACAAGAAAGCATCGTCGGATATCCCCGGATAGGTCGACAAAAAAGGTTGTTCAGCGCACAAACTGCTGAGCAACCTTTTTTCATTATCGAAATGAAGTATCGTTTTTCGTCAAGAGGAACAGGCAGTATTGGTTCATACTAATCCCCTCACGCCTTGAATGTTCTGCAAGCGAACGATGCAGACTCTTCGGGATCCTCAATTTGAATTGGCCTGAGTAAACTCGATCTTCATCCGGCTCGGGTATTTCGATATGATCTTCCAGTGCAGCTGAGATCCATGACTCCTTCGCGTCTCGTGCATTTTTTAATGCTTCTTCTGCGGTTTCCCCGCTGGTCAGACATCCGGGCAGTTCCGGAAAGGAAACAATGAAACCACCTTCATCAGGATCGGGAATCAATTCCATCTTGTAGGGCAAAGACATGTATTCATCAAGCGTCTTCATTAGATTTTTCCTCTCTTTCCACAACATCTTTCACAAGTAAAACGTACGATTTCTTAATTGGCTCATGTTTGGGTATAGTGATCGGTGAACAACCTGCTTTTCTGAAAACGTAGTGGCTACTCCCTCCATGCGGTTGCTTCACAACATAGCCGTAACTTTCAAGCACTTTTTTCAATTCGTCGAATCGCAAGTCGTTCGATAATTCCATTATTCTCGTCAATAGTTTGTCCCATTTCGACATGTATCATACCTCTCTTTGCAAAGAATTATAGCATGGTGTCATATGTGGTGTCAAGTTGCTTGAGTATTTTTTACAAAAATCAGTCGACAAAAAAGGTTGTTCAGAGCAAAAACTGCTGAGCAACCTTTTTTCATGGATGTGGTTTTCGACCCTGCATTGTTTTGGTCTTATTTGCACATAACAAAGAAAGACCATGTTTCTGTACAAGAAACTTGGTGTTGAGTTTATCTTTCTGATTCGATCCATTTTGCTCCCTCCAGCATAAGATTTCTTTTCAGGAGAGTTATAACCTATTTTGATAATCCAAAAATAGGTTATTTTAGGTTACATAGGTCAGACAACGGCTCGACTTGAATCATTTGTGTTCCCGGTAATCATAAAAAAGCTGCTTCTCTCCGGAGATGATCCGGCTCTGAAGCAGCCCTCTTTTTTGGTGGTTTCTGAAATGATCAATCCGATCTGCCGGGTTTACGCTTCGATCGGATCCCGGAGACGATCCGAAGATAGAGAGCACCTACCCCGATCAGCACGAGAAGCAGCAGCAGGATCCACCACACGCATCCCATGAAAGGGAGTTCCTTCGAAAAGCCGAAAGCTCCGGCCGGGCTTCCCCAGTTTAGGAAGAAATAGGGATAGTTTACCCCTTCGGAGAACTGCCATCCGGCTATGTAACCGACGGACGCATAGATCGCATAGACCAGCGGAGGCAGGATGCAGTAATAGACGTCTCTGCCCTTATATTGTCCGTATGGTCCCGCCACGAAGAAATCGCAGACAAACGCGACGGGGACCGCGACGTGAGTCAGGATATTGGCCGGGCTCCAGGCCTGGTCCCAGAGCGTGGGCGCCAACACGAAGACGAACACCGAACCTGTCAGGGTGATCGAGACGGTCCCTACGAACTTGACGATCCACCATGCCCTGCCCGGCTTGTGGTTCAAAAGGAGAAATATCAGACCGATCAGCGAAATGATCGCGACGGCGATATTTGACTGGATCGTGAAATACATGAACGCGCGGCTGCCTTTCATGAAAGCGCCTTTTGCCGCGGCGACGCTGATCACCGTCCCGACCGTGGCACATAGGAAAACGATACTTTTGAGCACCGCTGAAACGATCTTTCTTTTCTGGTCCATTTTTTCTCCTTTCCCGCAAGGTTCTGCTCGATACAACCCATTTCTTCAGACAAATTATAGTTTTTTAAGTCATGGGGGTCAAGACAGATACGCTTTTTTTACAGAGTTCTATTCTTTTTCTTGCAAAAGAGTTATCTTTCCCTTATAATAAGACTGTCAAGAAAGAATCTTTTTCTGGCCCCGCCGGACATCGGCACGGACCGCGGAAGGACACCTATGGAAAACAAAAAACGTTTTGCAAAAGCCACATGGCAGATCATGGAACAGCTCCTTGAAGAGGACAGACTGGACGCAGCGCTTGCCGAAAGCCTGACCATCCTGATCCGGGAGTTGGAGAGCGAAGTCG
This sequence comes from uncultured Ruminococcus sp., assembly GCA_902797125.1. Classification (GTDB taxonomy): domain Bacteria; phylum Bacillota; class Clostridia; order Oscillospirales; family CAG-272; genus RUG14240. Next base: position 3,787 of record CADBRS010000075.1, on the reverse strand, counting down.
GGATCATCTGGCTTCTGAACGAGCAGGACGGCCGGCTGCATCCCATGTTTTATTCCGGCATCGCGGACATCTCCAACATCAGCATCGAGTCAGGATCCGGCATCGAAGGCGTCGTGACCCAGTCCGGGAAATCCGTCGTACTGGATCAGGCGCAGGAGGATCCCCGTTTCGAAGGCTCGATCTTCGAAGAGAACGGCATCACCGTCCGGAGCATGCTGTGCGTTCCCCTCTACGATCTGAATCAGAATATCGGATGTCTGGAGATCATCAATAAGAAAAACCGTCAGACGTACGACAAAGAGGAGCAGGATCTGTGCGAGCACACCGCTTCCCTGGCCGCGATCACGATCGGTGAAAAAGGACTCGAGATAGGTCATACCGAAGAGCGCGAGGTCCTCATCTCTTTGCAGAACGTGACCAAGGAGTTCCAGAGCGGCGGACAGACGTCCCGCGTGCTCAAAGGCATCAATCTCAATATCTACAAGGGCGAGTTCCTGGTCGTGCTCGGCGAGAGCGGATGCGGCAAATCCACCATGATGAACATCATCGGAGGTATGGACTACCTGACGGACGGAAGACTTCTGGTCGAGGGCAAGGATTATTCCCATCCCACGGACGAGGAACTGACGAAATTCCGCCGCAACTATATCGGATTCATCTTCCAGTCCTACAACCTCATGCCCAACCTGTCCGCATTGGACAATATCCGGTTCATCGCCGAGATCTGTGAAAATCCCCTGGCTCCAGAGGAAGCCCTCTCCCGCGTCGGACTGGCCGGCAAAGGCAACAGTTTCCCGTCCCAGCTGAGCGGCGGACAGCAGCAGCGCGTGGCCATCGCGAGAGCCTTGGTCAAGAGGCCCAAACTGATCCTTGCAGACGAGCCGACGGCGGCTTTGGACTACGAGACCTCCATCGAAGTGCTCTCCGCCATGGAGGAGGCCGTCAAGAAAGAGCAGACGACCGTCATCATGATCACCCACAACCCGGAGATCGCCAAAATGGCTGACCGGGTCCTCAAGCTGAAGAGCGGACGCGCATTCAGCATCAAGCACAACGCCTCTCCCCTGAAGGCGACCGAACTGGAGTGGTGATATGCTCAGAACACAGCGTATCGATGCTCTGAAGAACATTCAGAAACAGATCATTTCTTTCATTTCAATCCTCCTGGTCGTGACTTTGGGAACAGCCATTTTCCTTGTCTGCGGCATGACGGTCAAGATCATGCGCGGCGGTCTGGACTCATACTACTCCCAACTGGATTACCGGGATCTTGAGGTCCGGTCCACCAGAGGCATGGACCAGAGCGACGTCAACTTCGTCAAAGAGATGGACGGAGTCAAGAACGCCGAAGGCTATATCACGCTGGATATGGTCGCCTCAGGTTCCAAAAGCAAGGATTCAGTCCACGTCGTTTCCAAGACCGAATCGATCGACCGGGTCGAAGTCATCTCCGGTCAGATCCCCCAGGCCAGCGGCGAATGCGCCATCTCTGAAAATCTCTCGAAGAAGATCGGCGCGGAACTCGGCTCCGAGATCAAGATCACCAATTACGACGGAGACAGCCCTTACCTGAAGACGGATACTTTCAAAGTCACGGCCATCATTCGCCACCCGTCCAAGATCCGGGCTGAAGAACAGTCCACGACGACAGTCGTGATCCCCTATTCGGATTTCAATACGAACGCGCTCACCGTCGCGTACACCGGCATCCTCGTCCAGATCAAAGGCGGCTACTACATGTATTCCAAAGAATACGAAAAGGCAATCGACTCCATTTCGAACGATCTTGTCATCGCAGGCAAGACCCGGACGCAGCTCCAGGACGAGAAGCTCATCCAGAAGTTCGTCAATAAGATCGGAGACGCCATGGCCAAAGCGCTGGCGGGCGAATCAAGCGACACACCGGTGGATCTTTCGTTCGGCAAGATCAAAATCAACCTCACGACTCCCCAGCTGATGATCATCAGCGCCGCGATTTCCGCCGCAGGCGGAACGGTAGCCGAAACGATCCGGGATCTTCTGAAGAACGTCATGGAACCCGGTCAATGGATCGTGCTGCCCCGTTCGGCCAACCTGTCCTACATGGATATGACCATGACCTCCGGGGTCATCGATAAAGTCAAAATCTCGTTTGCCCTGCTCTTCATCGCATTGTCCGTCCTTGTCTGCTACGCCACCATCGGCAAGATCATAGACGAACAGAAAAAACTGGTCGGAACGACCAAAGCGCTGGGCTTCACCCGCAAGGAGATCTTCGGTAAATATCTCGTCTTCGGCTGTCTGGGAACGTTTTTAGGCGCCGTTCTGGGATTTCTGGTCGCCTACTTCGGGCTGCTCCAGATCATCATCCCCACGCTGAACAAGACTTATCTCCTGGGCGGTCTGAAACGCGAGTACGAGATCGTCCCGACCGTCCTGTCCATCGTCCTGGCCACGATCCTGGGCGCGGTCGCCACCTACGTGGCATGCTCTAAACTGCTGAAGAAATCAGCCGTCAAACTGCTCAATCCCGAAGTCAGCACGTCCTGGACGAAGGAAAAGAAAGTGGCGGAAGGCAAGAAACCGCGTTCTCTCTATTCCGGCCTGATCTTCCGCAATATCCGGAGCGATTTCAAGCGCGTCCTCGTCACCATCACCAGTATCGTCGGAAGCTGTACGCTGCTGCTCATCGGATTCTCGCTCAAATTCGTATTCGTGAGTACTATGGAACGCCAGTACGATCAGATCGAGCGTTTTGACGCGACCGTGACCTTCGTCTCGGACACCAAAGGAGAAAATGCCGAAAGGATCGGCAATATCATGAGTCAGTTCGCAGACCGCAAAGTCCCCGCTTTCGAGAGTTCGACCGTCCTCCGGTTCTCAGGCAGGACTGAAGTGTGCAACATGGTCGCCTGCGACCCGGACGAACTCCGCAACGTCGTCAATCTCTACGACGTCACCAAAGAGAGACTCGTCAGAATACCGGACAACGGCGTGATCGTCTACAAAGGACTTGCCAATGCCTGCCACCTGACGATCGGAGATCACATCAGTCTCCTCTCCCCTTCCGGTGCCTTCCGTGACGCCGAGATCACAGGCATCTACGACAATTACTTCGGTGCTAGGGTCTATATGTCCGATACGTACGCCCGGGAACTGTTCAAGACCGATTACAGGATCAACTCCTTCTACCTTTTCGCGGACGAATCCAGACTGGACCTGCTTGAAGACATGGTCAAGACGGACGAAAGTTTCGTCAGTTTCATCACCCAGGAAGACAATATGGCGAAAGCCAATTTCATGTCCAAGACTCTGAATATCGTTATTTTGATGATGATCTCCATGGCTGCCATCATGTCCGCAGTCGTGCTCCTCAATCTGGTCCGGATCCAGATCAACCAGAAAAAGCGGGAACTGACGATCATGCGCATCAACGGTTTCACCGTCCGGGAAACGATCAACTACGTGCTGAAGGAGAATATTTTTACGACCCTGATCGGCATCGTTTTCGGATTGATCGTAGGCGAGTTCATCACCAAATATATCCTGGCCATGTGCAACAGCATCCAGATGCAGTTGCTCCAGGACGTCAACTGGCTTGCTTGCGGCTTATCAGCGCTGATCACGTTGTTCTTCTCTTTCGTCATCAACATGATCGCCCTATCCAAGGTGCGCCGTCTCAAACTCAACGATCTCAACTGACAACAAAAAATAGTGCAGCCATTCAACGTCATAGTAACGATGTTTGGCTGCACTCTCTTTTTTTGCCTTCCTCAAAAACATAGTGATTTTTGCAAATAATTTTGAT